>DBFCNY010000228.1:0-3730 GCA_048298285.1 Collinsella sp. | reverse complement strand
GTAGAAGGAAAGGAGATCACCGTGTCTCGTATCGGTAATAAGCCTGTCCAGATTCCCGCCGGAGTCGAAGTGGCAGTCAACGGCAACAACGTTGTCGTCAAGGGCCCCAAGGGCCAGCTCGAGCTCGATGTTTTTGAGAAGCTCACCATCAACGTCGAGGACAACGTCCTCACCGTTTCCCGTCCCGACGACGAGCGTGAGACCCGTGCCCGCCACGGCCTCACCCGCGCCCTCATCCACAACATGGTTGTTGGCGTTTCTGAGGGCTTCGAGAAGAAGCTCGAGCTCGCCGGCGTCGGTTACCGCGTGCAGCAGAAGGGCAAGAACCTCGAGTTCTCCCTGGGCTTCTCGCACCCCGTGATCGTCGAGGCTCCCGAGGGCATCACCTTCGAGGTTCCCGACAACACCCACGTGAACGTCAAGGGTATCAACAAGCAGCAGGTCGGTCAGATCGCCGCTGAGATCCGCGGCCATCGTCCTCCCGAGCCTTACAAGGGCAAGGGTATCCACTATGTTGGCGAGCACATCCGCCGCAAGCTGGGTAAGGCCGCCAAGTAGTCGTAACCGACTTACTCGCATAAGACCAGCACCCCGTTAGGTGCTGGCAAGATCAACCTTTTTAGGAGTTTACGTATGAACAAGCATAAGGCGAAGCTGGAAGGCCTCAAGCGTCGTCAGCGTCGTGTTCGCGGCAAGGTCTCGGGTACCTCCGAGCGTCCGCGTCTTCGCGTGACCCGTACTAACGCCAACATCTATGCCCAGATCATCGACGACAGCAAGGGCTCCAGCCTGACGCTCGTCTCCGCCTCGACCCTCGAGGCCGAGTTCAAGGGCACCCACACCTCGAACAAGGAGGCTGCGGAGAAGGTCGGTCAGCTCGTTGGCAAGCGCGCCATCGAGGCCGGCATCACCAAGGTCGCCTTCGATCGTGGTGGCCGTATCTACCATGGCCGCGTCAAGGCCCTCGCCGACGGTGCTCGTGCCGCCGGTCTCGAGTTCTAGGAGGTATGTAGCACATGGCTCGTAATCAGAAGCAGCAGCGCGAGGCCTCCGAGTTCGAGGAGCGCGTCGTTTACATCAACCGCGTGTCGAAGACCGTCAAGGGTGGTCGTCGCATGAGCCTCGTCGCTCTCGTCGTCGTTGGCGACGGCAAGGGCAACGTCGGCGTTGGCATGGGCAAGTCCGCTGAGGTGCCCATGGCCATCTCCAAGGCATCTCTCGATGCCAAGAAGAACATGTTCCACGTGCCGGTGACCGAGCAGGGCACCATCCCGCACGAGGTTCTCGGCCACTTTGGTGCCGGCCGCATCATCATCAAGCCCGCTGTCGAGGGTACCGGCGTTATCGCCGGCGGCGCTGTGCGTCCCCTCTTTGAGCTTGCTGGCATCAAGAACGTCCTGTCCAAGTCCCTCGGTACCGATAACGGCCTCAACATCATCAAGGCTGCCGTCGAGGGCCTCAAGGAGCTCTCCAGCCCTGAGGACGTCGCGGCTCGCCGTGGCCTGACGGTCTCCGAGATGTTCGTCGGTAAGGAGAACTAAGCATGGCTGACACCATCAAGATCAAGCAGGTCCGCAGCACCAACGGTTGCAAGCAGGACCAGGTCCGTACTGTCCGTGCCCTCGGTCTCCACAGGATCCGCGAGGTTCGCGAGATTGCTGACAACGAGTCCGTCCGCGGCATGATCTTCAAGGTCAAGCACCTTGTCGAGATTGTAGAGGAGTAGCAAATGCAGCTTCACGATCTTACTCCCGCGCCCGGTTCCACCAAGAACCGCAAGCGCGTCGGCCGTGGCAATTCTTCGGGTCACGGCACCACTTCGGGCCGCGGCCAGAAGGGCCAGGGTTCCCGCTCTGGCGGCACCAAGGGTGCCGGCTTCGAGGGTGGCCAGACTCCGCTGGCTATGCGCCTGCCCAAGCTTCCGGGCTTCCGCAACCCCCGTCGTATCGAGTACACCGCTGTTAACGTTGAGCGTCTTGAGCGTAAGTTCGAGGACGGCGCTGTGATCGACGGTGCCGCTCTTAAGGCCGCTCGCATCACCAAGAGCGAGTTCGAGCCCGTCAAGGTGCTCGGCAATGGTGAGCTCACCAAGAAGTTCACGGTCAAGGTCGACAAGGTCAGCGCTTCTGCGCAGGCCAAGATCGAGGCCGCCGGCGGAAAGGTCGAGCTGCCGTGCTAAATGGTCTTAAGAATGCTTTCCGCATCAAAGAATTGCGCGAAAAGATTCTTTTTACCATAGCTATGCTCGTCGTGTACCGCATTGGTGCGCACGTTCCTGTGCCCGGCATTCCCTTCCAGGGGATGCTGGGCCTTTTCTCGACCGATAACAATTCGGTCGCCGCAGGTGCTATGGCCCTCCTGAATCTTTTCTCTGGCGGCGCGTTGAGCTATGTGTCGGTGTTTTCGCTGGGCATCATGCCTTACATCACCAGCTCGATCATCCTCCAGATGCTCCAGGCCGTTGTGCCTTCCCTGCATGAGCTTGCCCGCGAGGGCGAGGTCGGTCAGACCAAGATCACGCAGTATTCGCGTTACCTCACCCTGGCTCTGGCAATCCTCAACTCCGTGGGTTACCTCTTCCTCTTTAAGAGCTTCGGCATCAGCTTCAATGGCGCCGGCGCTCCCGAGATCATCTTCGACCTCATGATCGTCGGCACGCTCACTGCGGGCGCCATGCTGATCATGTGGATTGGTGAGCTCATCACCCAGCGCGGTATCGGCAATGGCATGTCGCTGATCATCTTTGCGAACATCATGGCCGGCCTGCCGCAGGCTATCTTCTCCAGCACCGAGGGCAATGCCGGTGGCATCATCACCATGGTGATCATCTGCGCCATCATTTTGCTGGTTATCCCGCTGATTGTTTTCCTTGAGCGCGGCCAGCGCCGCATCCCGGTCTCCTACGCCAAACGCGTCGTGGGCCGTCGCATGATGGGTGGCCAGACCACCTACCTGCCCATCAAGGTCAACACCGCGGGTGTCGTGCCGATCATCTTCGCTTCGGCGCTGCTGTACTTCCCCGCTCAGATTGCCGTGTTCTTCCCCGGCATCGGCTGGATTCAGGCAGTTGCCTCCGCGCTTTCGACCGGTTGGCTCAACTGGGTGCTTAACGTTGTCCTCATCGTGTTCTTCGCGTACTTCTACACCTCCATGGTGTTCAACCCCGATGACACGGCCGACAACCTTAAGAAGCAGGGCGGCTTTATTCCGGGCGTGCGTCCGGGTAGGGCTACCGCGGCCTACATCAAGAACGCGCTCAACAAGATCACGCTTCCCAGCGCTGTCTTTTTGGCGCTCATCGCCATCGTGCCTTCGATCATCTTCTCCTTCACGGGTAACCATCTGATCCAGGCTTTTGGCGGCACGTCCATCCTCATCATGGTCGGCGTCGTGCTCGACACGGTCGATAAGCTCGAAGGCCAGATCAAGATGTATGATTACGATGGATTCTTTAAATAGGCTAGAGGAGGATTGCTCATGAACCTCGTATTGCTCGGAGCTCCGGGTGCCGGTAAGGGCACCGTTGCACAGGAGCTCGTCGCCGAGTTTGGCGTCGCTCACATTTCCACGGGCGACCTGCTGCGTGCTGCCGTCAAGGGTGGCACCGAGCTTGGTATTCAGGCTAAGAAGTACATGGACGCTGGCGAGCTCGTTCCCGACCAGCTCGTGATCGACCTTGTCAAGGAGCGCCTTGCCGCCGATGACGCCCAGCAGGGCTTCATCCTCGACG
>DBFCNY010000227.1:0-2289 GCA_048298285.1 Collinsella sp. | reverse complement strand
GTGCTGGGCCTGGTGACCACCAAGGCCGCTGAGCTCGAGGACGAGGACGTTATCGTCGAACGTATCCACGAGGCCGCAAAGTATGTGCCGCTCGAGAACCTGTACCTGTCGCCCCAGTGCGGCTTTGCCAGCTGTGAGATTGGCAACAAACTGACCGAGGACGAACAGTGGGCAAAGATCGCGCTGGTCAAGCACATTTCCGAGCGCGTTTGGAAGTAACGTTACCGTTTGCAGGTGACAGCGCGCGCGAGACATGACGTATCACGTACAATGGTTCGGATCGTATCGTTCGGGCAGATTATCCGATATGCCTGATCGCCCTTCCATCATGAAAGGACTTCCGTGTCCCAATCCTCGACGCCCGCCGTCACCGATGCCATCTACGATGCATCGTCGCTCGGCCGCCCGCGCATGTTTGTGTTGGGTTTGCAACATATGTTTGCGATGTTCGGAGCCACGGTGCTCGTGCCCGTGCTCACCGGCCTTTCCGTTTCGGCGACGCTTCTGTTCGCCGGCATCGGCACGCTGCTGTTTCATTTTTTATCGCGCGGTAAGGTGCCCGCGTTTCTGGGCTCGTCGTTTGCCTTTATCGCGGGTTATGCCGCCATTGCACCCAACGGCGAGGCCGAGCTTTTGCCTTACGCTTGCCTGGGCGTTGCCTGCGCCGGCCTGCTCTATCCGGTGCTGGCGGCGCTGTTCCGCGCATTTGGCGCCAAGCGTGTCATGCGCTTCTTTCCGCCGGTGGTGACCGGTCCCATCGTCATTTCCATCGGCCTGATCCTGGCGAGCTCTGCCATTGCCAACTGCCAGACCAACTGGCTTGTCGCCGTTATCGCTGTGGCCGTGATCGTCATCTGCAACATCTGGGGCCGCGGCATGGTCAAGATCGTGCCGATTTTGCTGGGCGTTGTGGTGAGCTATGCCGTTGCGGCCGCGTTGGGCGAGGTCGACTTCTCTGGCGTCGCAGCCGCCCCCTGGGTCGGTCTGCCCATCGTGTGGGACAACACCGTGTTTGCGCTCTTTGGCCCGCAGTTCGATAGCGGTCTTGCCACGACGGCCATCATCACCATCATGCCGCTGGCCTTTGCAACCATGATTGAGCACATTGGCGATATCTCCGCCATTGGCTCTACCTGCGAACGCAATTACATTGCCGATCCCGGTCTGCACCGTACCCTGCTCGGCGATGGCCTGGCGACCATCTTGGCATCGCTCTTTGGCGCCCCCGCCAACACTACGTATGGCGAGAACACCGGCGTGCTTGCGCTTACGCGCGTGTTCGACCCACGCGTGATTCGCATTGCCGCGTGCTGCGCCATTGTCCTCTCGTTCTGCCCCAAGTTCGCTGCTGTAATCGCTGCTATGCCGGCGTGCGTTATCGGCGGCGTGTCGCTCGTGCTCTACGGCATGATCAGTGCCGTGGGCGTTCGCAACCTTATCGAAAACCAGGTCGATTTCCAGAACAACCGCAATGTGCTGGTTGCGGCTCTGGTGCTCGTGCTCTCGCTCGGCATTGCCTACAGTACCGCCGGTGCCATCGTGCTGGAGCTGGGCGGCGTGACGATTTCGCTTTCGGGCCTTGCCGTGGGCTCGCTGGTGGGCATTGTGCTCAACGCCATCCTGCCCGGTAATGACTTTGAGTTCGATACTTCCGAGCTTGAGGAGACTGCTGAATAGTAGCTGCGTTCAGCCAAATTAAAAATGGCGTCCATGCGTATGTACGCGTGGACGCCATTTTTAATGCGTCAGTATCCAGTGGATGCCGCGCGCCATGCGCAGGTCAGTTTGGGCAAAGTGGTTGCCGGGGTTGAGCTCCAGCGTTGTTGGAATGTCACGCTCTATAAACAGCTCTTCCATCGCGTGCGTATCGTCGAGTACGTGCCGCATCATGCGGTTGGGCGTCTTGGTTTCCTTTTTACCGAGCGACAGATAGGCGGCGTCGGGCGTGGCTGTCATCGTGCGCTCGCGCGCGTAGTCGATAAAGCCGGGGAACCACAGCGACCCCGATGCACTTGCCGCGCGCTCAAAGACATCTGTTTGCCAAAGTGTCCACAGTGCAAAAAGACCCGCCAACGAGTAGCCGGCAACGCCGCGCCAGGCGGGCGGTTGCGGGAGCGATGATTCGGCCTGGGGGATTATCTGCTTCAACAACTCGTCAAGAAAACCAGCAGCCTGTCCACCAAAGGGCTCGGCATCTCGTATAGTTCCCTCACATTCCCAGGGGCTCAGCTCGCGATTCCAATCGAGCCCTCCAATGGCGACAAGGGTGAATGGCGGGCAGTCGAGCTC
>DBFCNY010000226.1:0-1958 GCA_048298285.1 Collinsella sp. | reverse complement strand
ATGTGGGTGTGGCAGTTGATGAGTCCGGGCATGATGAGGTTGCCCCGGGCGTCGACGTACTCGGCATCCGGGTACTTGGCCTTGAGCTCGCACTCGGGGCCCACTTCGATGATCGTATCTCCGTCAATGGCGACCGCACCGTTTGGAATAAACGGGGTCTGAGCGTTGCGGGTAAAAACGGAACCGTTAGCGACCAGAAGCATGAATGCTCCCTTCAACATCAGAGGCGGGGTTTGACACCTCTGACATGGCGGAGTGCGAAGCGCCGGCCTACACCGGAAACGGGCCCTCTCCCGTCAACGCTTCACCAAAGGGACAAACCCTTTGAAGTGCGGATTGGCGCCGCATGACGTCGGCGGACGAGGCGATGCGCCCGCCGACGAATAGCACCGAATTGGTTACTTCTTGCTCTCGGGCAAGACCAGATCCACGGCGGCATCCTTGGCAGCATCGATGTGCTGAGCCACGACCGGCGTCTGCGGAAGGATCAGGTTAAGGACAATGGCCATGATGGCAGTGGGGGTTACGGCATTGGAGCCGATGACGGTGGACACCCAGGCGGGCATACCCTCGCCGGCAAGGCAACCGCTGGCCATCCAGATACCCAGGCCAAAGACGACGGAGGTACCGACGATGGTGGTAGTGCGCTGCGTGAGGCCCTCGCGAGTGAACATGCGCACGCCGTTCATAGTGATGGTGCCAAAGACGCCGACGGTCGCGCCGCCGATGACGGGCTGCGGGATAGCGGAAAGGACAGCAGAGAGCTGCGGGAACAGACCGGCGATGGCAAAGACGGCCGCGATGATCACAAAGACCCACTTGTTGACGACCTTGTTGGAGCAGATGATGCCCACGTTCTGGCCAAGGGCGCTGGTGGGAAGACCGCCCAGCAGGCCGCCGACCATAGAGGTGAGACCCTGGGACACGATAGCGCCGGAGAGCTCGCGCTCGGTGGGCATACGGTCGATGGAGCCCAGGCAGGCGGCGGAGACGTCACCGATAACCTGGATGGCAACCATGGGGAACACGACGGCGAGGGTAATGCAGACCTCGGGATCAAACTCGAGCGCATAGGGCATGAGCTTGGGAAGGGCGAAGACCTGAGCGGTGGCAACGCTGGAGAAGTCGATCATGCCAAAGGGGATGGAGACGATCATACCAACGATCATGCCAAAGAACACGGATCCCAGCTTGAGCGTGCCCTTGCCAAAGTTGGCGAGCGCAAAGACCACGGCGAAGGTGATAAGAGCGACGCACCAGGCCTGCGGAGTGCCCCACAGCGGCGTGCCCATGCCACCGGCCATGTACTTGACGGCCGTGGGATAGAGAGAGACGCCAATGGAGAAGATGACCGTACCGGTCACGACAGGCGGGAACAGCCACTTAATCTTGCTGTAGGCCAGACCAAAGAGGACCGCGACGGCGCCGCCGACGATCTCGCCGCCCAGCAGAGCGCCAAAGCTAAAGCCCGAGGCACCCATGGCCTGGAGGGCCGGGAGGAACGCGAACGAAACGCCCATGACGATGGGCAGGCCGCCGCCGATGCGACGGAAGGGAGCGAAGGCCTGAAGGGCCGTGTCGATTGCCGAAAGAATGAGCGCGACCTGGATGATGTCGGTGCTCTGCTGGCTATTAAAGCCGTAGACGCCAGCCATGATGACAGCCGGGGTGATGATACCGGCAAACGAAGCCAGTACGTGCTGAAGGGCACACGGGATCATTTCCTTAACGGGAGGCATGCCTTCACGAGTGAACAGGGCTTCAGTGCCGTTCGTAACCGTCTCCTGGGTCATTTGACCACCAATCCTCGAAATAGTTGTTTTCGCATCTAACGCTCTATTGTGACGCAGTGCGGGGTTGAGGTTGTGCCTTCGTTGCATATCGTATTAAAGATGATTCTCATTCTCAATAATAATTTTTTGTTATCATACTATTCTTGAGCTGAGACAATACATTTC
>DBFCNY010000225.1:0-9976 GCA_048298285.1 Collinsella sp. | reverse complement strand
CTCCAGCATATCGCGCAGGACGCTCTTGGGAGAGAGCTGGTCGTCGTTTGCCCAGGGTACCTCCTGGCAGTACTTGTCAAAAGCGGCGTCGAGCAAATCCTCGAGCGGCTTTTCGTACGTGACGTCTTGAATGCGCTCCAGACGCTCCTCATATTCAATGCCGTCGGCCTTCATCTCGGCCATAGCGCGATCGCGTGCGGCGCGCTCCTGTGCGCGCAGCACCTGCTTGGGATCCTCGAGCGTTGCCTCGACCATCGAGATCAGGTCCATGGTATAGGTCTCGCTCTCGGGATCGAGCAGCTCCAATGCGGCAAGCAAGAACGGCGAGAGCGGCTGGTCGAGCGCAAAGTCCTCGGGCAGATCGACCGTCAGTGCATAGTCGATGTCCGGCGCGGCGTCAGTCGGGGCGTCGGGCGCGGGCGGCACCTCGGTGCGCACGACGACGCCGGAGTCGATGAGCGTGGCGAAGATTTCGTCGGCGCGAACCTCGAGCTTGGTCTTTTCCTCGGGGGTCTGCAGGCTTGTCTCGATGAGGTCGTGTACGCGGGCACGGGCATCGCCGCCCTGCTCGACCACGCTAATCACCATGGAGTGTGTGATGCGAAGGCGCGGCTTGAGCGTTTCGGGCTGCGTCTCGATCAGGCGCTCAAAGGTCTGCTTGTTCCAGGTGACAAAGCCCTCGGGGGCCTTCTTCTTTTTAATCTTGCGGAGCTTTTTGGGGTCGTCGCCCGCTTTGGCCATAAGCTTGGCATTCTCGATCTCGTGCTCGGGTGCCTCGGCGATGACCATGCCCTCGGTATCGAAGCCCGAGCGGCCGGCGCGACCGGCAATCTGATGGAACTCGCGGGCGCGCAGGCGACGCATCTTGTAGCCATCGAACTTGGTGAGCGCGGTGAGCACCACGGTGTGGATGGGCACGTTGATACCGACGCCGAGTGTGTCGGTGCCGCAAATGACGGGCAGTAGGCCCTGCTGCGCCAGGCGTTCGACCAGTAGGCGATAGCGCGGCAGCATACCGGCGTGGTGCACGCCGACGCCGCAGCCAAGCAAACGCTTGAGGATCTTGCCGAAGGCCGTCGAGAAGCTCGTGCCCTTGGCCGCCTCCTTGATGGCCTCGCGCTGCTCCTTGCTGGCAATGCCAAAGTTGGCGAGCGACTGTGCCGTCGCAAGGGCGGCATCCTGGCTAAAGTGCACGATATAGAGCGGGGCCTCTCCGCCGCGCATCGCGAGCTCGACGGTGCCCTCGAGGGAGGTCGTCACGTAGTCGTAGCTCAGCGGCACGGGGCGTGGGGCATCGACGACCAGGTCGCAGGTAGCGCCGGTGTGTTCCTCGAGTGAGGCGGCGATGGCAGTGACATCGCCGAGCGTGGCGCTCATGAGCATGAATTGCGTGTGAGGCAGGGTGAGCAGTGGCACCTGCCAGGCCCAGCCGCGGTCGGGGTCGGCAAAATAGTGGAACTCGTCCATGGCGACGCAGCCCACGTCGGCGCCCTCGCCCTCGCGCAGTGCATCGTTGGCAAGGATTTCTGCCGTGCAGCAGATGACGGGCGCCTTGGTGTTGATATGCGTGTCGCCGGTGATCATGCCGACGTTATCGCGGCCGAGCACCTGCACAAGGTCGAAAAACTTTTCGCTGACCAGAGCCTTGATGGGGGCCGTGTAATAACAGCGCTTGCCCTGTGCCATGCCCATAAAGAGCATGCCTAGCGCGACAAGCGACTTGCCCGATCCGGTCGGTGTTCCCAAAATGACATGGTCACCGGCGGCTAGATCCATGAGGGCCTCTTCCTGGTGGTCCCACAGCTCAATACCGCGGTCGCTTGTCCATTCAAAGAAGCGTTCGAAGGCCTGATCGGGCGTGAGCCATGGTTCGGGCTCGCTACCATCCTCGGGCTCCCACCAGGTGGGGGAGAGCGCGCCGAGCGAGCCGAATTCGGCTTCGGTTCCCGTGCCGCCCGAGAACGAGCTGGCGGCGCCGGCGCCAGAAACGGTGCTGGCGGAAGTATCTGTCGTGGTCTGTGCCATGTGGTTGCTTTCTCTCGCCGTTTGTCCGCCAACTATTATGGCGTAGCAGCGGCGCGGGGTGCCAGCGCGCGAGAAAATGCAGGAAATGGGCGTTCTGCCCGGCCGTTTGGTGCGGTTGCCAGCTAAGTGAGTAGACTTTTTGCGATGTCGCGAGCACATGGCTTTTGCACAAGGGCTCTACCTGCGGTTTTATTTTTCGCTACGCGGGTTGTGCTTGGCTATTGCAAAAAAGTCTACTCACTTAGGCTTGAGGGTCGTTCGCCGGCGCTTATTCGCGCTTGTTTGCCGACGTCGCGACCATCAGAAGCCCCTAGGACTCTTGTGGCAGACGCTTCTTGCCCTTGCGGGCGCGGTTTTTAAAGTTCTCGACGGCCTCTTCCATGCCGAGGGGCACATAGGTAAGCTCATCGAGGTTATCGGGCAGGTAGCAGGCAAGGCTTTGCTCCTGCGCTCGGCCTGCTGCGAGTTGCTCTTCGGTAGGCTTCTCGCCGGGTGTGGCACAAATGCCGTAGGCGACAGCACCCATCTCGCGCGTGCGGCACTCGTACTCGGTCTCGGGATGCTCGGGATGGTCGCGGCGGACGTCGTCACTAACCCAAAGCGTGCCGTAGCCGGCCGCGGCAAACTGCCCCAGGGCGTAGTCGCGCAATGGCTTGCTGTCGGTTCGCAGCGTGACGGTGGCGCCGGCTGAAAAGAGCGGGCGATAGAGCATCAGATGGTCGACATGGACGAGTCGTTTTTTGGCGTACTTGGCCTTGGGCTGCGGCGTGGGAAAGTTAACGGTGATGGCATCGAGCTCGCCTGCGGCAAACAGCTGCGGCAGCGATGTGGCGCCTCGGGGCAGGACGAGTGCGTTGGTCAGTTCCTGCTCGCAGATTTTCTGTGCGGCATAGGCGATGCAGATGGGCTCCTGGTCCATACCGACAAAGAGCGTGTTCGGCTCGCGGGTGGCGCGCTCTACCAGGTACGTTCCCTTGCCACAGCCAAGATCCAGGTGAAGGTGTTCGAAGGGCTTGCTGCCAACTGGCGCGCAGGCCTCGCGCCAATCCCCGGCATATGCCTCGGGGTTCGTCTCAATCGCATCGGCGTAGCGCTCCAAGCGCTCCTCGAGCACAAAGTTCTTAGGCGTGCGAACGTGGACGGCTCCCATGAGGCTCCTTGGTCATAAGTATGGAACGCATAACTGCGCGTTCCGTCAATGGGTTGAAAAAAGGTGGGCATAGTTTGCCCGAAAGATGCGGTGCGGCTCGGCGGCGAGTCGTCGGTGCCTACAGACGCTTGAGAATCACATAGCGGTTGAGCTCGCCGCTACGACCGTCAGCATGGAAACGCTCAAGCTCGCGCACGGGGACCTCGCCGCTCTTGTAGAACGTACGCACGCCGCGCACCAGGTCGGTGATCTGCTGATCGTCAAAGTGATGACAATAGCGGTAGGCGTGGCGGTCGTTTTGCCAGCCAATGAGGTGGTCGCCGGCTTCAAACTGCACGGAATCGTAACCCTCAAACGGCGGGGTGAGCTCGGCGCGGGCTTCGGCTCGAACGGCCTTGCGCGCCATGCGCTCGTCGTTCATAAACTCCCAAAAGCTGATGGCGATGATGCCGCCTGGGCGCGTTTGCCGCACCAGGGCGTCGAGCACGCGTACGCGGTACTCGCACGACGGCACGTGGTGCATAAAGCCAAAGCAGACCGAGATATCGGCGAGCGGGGCGTCGAAAAGCACGTTGGGCGTCTCGGCGGGGTTGAGCTTCATGAGGGCGTCGAGCACGTCGAGTTCCTGGAAGTGCAGGTTGGGAATGCGCAGGGCGTGACCGTGCGCATCGATAGCCAAATCCTGACACGAGTCAACACCATAGAACTCAAACGGGCAGCTGGCATCTGCCGAGGGGTTTGCGCCGTCGACGCCCTTGGCGGCAAGTGCGCCGCCGGCGGCAAAGTTCTCGAATCGCATATTGCCGCAGGCAAGATCGAAGACGCGGACGGGATGCTCGATCGTGGCGACGTCGAGCTGTTCGAGCGCGATATCCATGGTGCGCACCCAGCCGGGCCACGGGGCCTGGCGCGTATCGGAAAAGGAAGCGGAGTGCTCGCGATAGAACGTATTGTTGAGCTGGATGAGCGATGAGGCGAAATCGCGGTTCACGGCGCGGAACTCCCTCCGTTGGCGGTGCGGAATAAACAGTACGACCATACTACCGTTAACGCCGCAACGGGGACAACCGAGCCGTGGGTCATTGCTTTGTTTGGACACATTTCCGCAGCTCATATGTGCCCGCAACCGCCGGTTGTCAAAAATCTCACTAGAATAGGTGGCATGCTTTTGGCGGTGGCGGATAGATTTTTAACTGTGCAAGGCGCCTTAAGAACAAAAACGGTCCGGCGGCACGGCTGGCATCACAAAGGAGGAACCATGAATGTAGAAACTGCGCAGCGGCTCGCCGACCTTCGCCGCAGCAAGGGCTTTAGCCAAGAAGGGCTGGCGCGAAAGCTGGGGCTGTCGCGCCAGGCGGTCAGTAAATGGGAGCGTGCGGAGAGCTCGCCCGATACCGAGAACCTGATCTCGCTCGCCAAGCTCTATGGTGTGAGTCTGGACGAGCTGCTCAATCCGAGCGATGAGATTGAGGACGATATCGAGTTTGAGAACGAGGACCGCGCTCGTCAGCGCGAGGCCGAGGCGGCAGAGCGCGCACGCACCCATGAGGCGGCGGCGCGCGCTACCGAGGCGGCAACGCAGGCGAGTGATGCTGCGGCCAAGGCGGCGCAAGCGGCAAGCTGGAGTGCGCAGGCCGCCAATGCCGCTACGGCGCAGGCGACGAGTGGCACCGCGGTTGGCTCGACTCCGGTGAAGGGCCCGTTCCAGTCGTTCCCGTATTGGGCCGTATGCTGGCTGCTGTTCTTTTTGCTGATGTTCCTGTTTGGTGCCGGCCCCTTTGCCGCGCTGATCTTCTTTACGATTCCCATCTATCACTGGGTAGCGCGTGCGCTCGATGGTGATTGGGCGCGCGGGGATATTCAGGTTGGTCCGGCACCGGCGGTCGCTAGGGCTCAGAATGTTTCCGCTCCGGTTGATACTGACGTGGCTACCGCGACTACCGCTGAGCCGATTGCCAAAGAGGGTGGTGAATGATGAAGCTTTCGCATGAATCCAAGGTGCGCTTGGGCATTGGCATAGGAGCGTTTGCGCTCATCATCGGACTTGTCTTTGGCACTTCGCGGCTATTGGCTCATTCCGATATGGTGCGTACGACCGGTATTCTATCTGGCCATTTGTCTGATTTTGGCGATATGTTTGACGATGACGATCTCTTGGACGACGGCAGCTATTCCGCTCGGCCTCAGCAACTTTCGAGCATGACTTTTGATGCCGATGAGTTCCGCTACCTCGATTTCGATATCAATGCGGCTTCGGTGGACGTCAAGGTTGTTGATGGCAACAAGGCTCGCGTTATCGAGCGGGGGCGCGTTGCCAAGGGTATGGATGCCTCCAAGGCCGCGACGCAAAACATCGCATCCGTCGAGGACTCGACGCTCAAGGTTTCCCAGTTTGGAAGTGATGACGGTAAGGCAATTGACCGCTCGGTTACGGTCGAGCTGCCGCGCCGTGTTGCCGAACATCTGAAGGGAGTCAACGCGCACGTGGGCTCGGGTGATCTGCAGATTGTCGGTGTCATCTGTGATGGTTTCGACCTTTTCCTGGGTGCGGGAGATGTAGAGTTTACGGGCAGCGTGACTGATGCGCTCAGCGCTGAGGTCGGTTCGGGCGATGTGACGTTCGAGCTCTATCAGGCCCCCGCGAAGTCGATGGACGTGAGTGTGGGCTCGGGCGATGTGGAGATGACGGTTCCGAACTCTACGGGCTTTAAGGCGAGCCTCACCTTGGGCAGCGGCGACTTCGAGAGCGATTTCCTTCCGCTTGGCTACGATGGCGAGACCATTTTGAATCTTGAATTCGATAACGGGGATAAGTCTGCTACGTATCGTTTTGAGGTCGGTTCGGGCGACATGTCGTTTGATTCGGAGTAGTGAGGCAGACGAAAGCCTAGGCGAAGATATAGACGCGCTGTTTGATGAAGGCGCCGAAGCCGAGAACGGCTCCGGCGCCTTTGCCTTTACAATGGGGGCATGGAACAGATTATCTTGAACATACTCGAGGCCCTGCGTCATGGCGAGAACGTGGACGACAAAGCGCTCGTCAAACTGATACATGCCGAGGCGCGCCGTGAGGGTGCCGACAAACGCGATTTGGCCAAGCGCCGTCTGCTGCCGTTTTACCAGCGGGTAAAACGTGAGGAGCCGGCTCGTTGGGCTGGGTGGAATGTCGATGCCGAGCTGGAACGTCGACTGCTGCAGGTGCTGCGTATGAAGCCTCGTCGCACGGCCTCGGGCGTGGCGACCATTACCGTCATCACCAAGCCCTGGCCGTGCTCGGGCGATTGCCTGTTTTGCCCCAACGATCTGCGCATGCCTAAAAGCTATCTGCATGCCGAGCCGGCGTGCGCCCGTGCGGAGCAAAACTGCTTCGACCCGTATCTGCAGGTGAGTGCCCGTTTGACGGCGCTTTCTCAAATGGGGCATGCGACCGATAAGATCGAGCTCATTGTGCTTGGCGGTACCTGGAGCGACTATCCGCAAGGGTATCAGGCATGGTTTATGTCGGAGCTCTTCCGTGCGCTCAATGACGATGCCGTGGCTGGTGTGGCGGCTAATCCCATGTTGGCGCGTCCGGGCATCAGCCGTGCCGAGGCGGGGCGCCTGCTCGATGACGCGCCCGCCGATGCGCTGCCGCCGGTGGTAGCGGAGCGCCGCGAGCGCTATCGGGCTGCCGGTATTGCGACCGACGAGGCCGAGCTCGCTACCGGCGTTGCCGACGAGCAAGGGCGTGTGGATGCTGCCGTGGGTGGCTATAACCGCGCGATGCGTCGTCTGTACGGTCCCGGTACGCCGTGGGGCCAGGTCGCCGAGTGGCAGACGGCCACGATGGAGGAGCTTGAACGTCAGCAGCGCATCAACGAGACGGCGAAGCATCGCGTGGTGGGCCTCGTTATCGAGACGCGTCCCGATGCCGTGACGCCACAGGCCCTCACGCTCATCCGCCGCCTGGGCTGCACCAAGATCCAGATGGGCATCCAGAGCCTCGACCAGCACCTGCTCGATATCAACGAGCGTCGCATTTCGGTGGCGCAGATTGAGCGGGCGTTTTCGCTTGCACGCCTGTTTGGCTTTAAGATCCACGCGCATTTTATGCTCAACTTGCTGGGCGCCACGCCCGAGGGGGACAAGCGTGACTACGAGTGCTTTATGACCGAGGGGGCCTTTATGCCCGACGAGGTCAAGGTCTACCCGTGTGCGCTCATCGAGGGCTCGCGTCTGGTGGGTTGCTATGAGCGCGGCGAGTGGCGTCCCTATACCGAGGAAGAGCTGCTCGATGTGCTGGCCGACGACATCGTGGTGACACCGGCGTTCTGCCGCATCAGTCGCATGATCCGCGACTTTAGCTCCGACGACATCATGGTGGGCAACAAGAAGCCCAACCTGCGCCAGCTCGTTGAGAACCGCCTGGCTGCTCGGGGTGATGGTGCGACGGTGCGTGAGATTCGCTATCGCGAGATCAGCACGGCGGGTGCCGACCTGGACGAGTTGACCCTTGACGAAGAAGTGGCGTACGAGACGCCGGTGACGCGCGAGCGCTTTTTGCAGTGGGTGACGCCGCAGGGCAAGATCGCGGGCTTTTTGCGGTTGTCGCTGCCCGATCGCGCTTTTGTTGCCGCACATGCGGACGAGTTGCCGACGATGCCGGACGAGGCGATGATTCGCGAGGTACACGTGTATGGCATGGCGGCGCGCGTGGGGGATCAAGGCCAGGCGGCCCAGCACCATGGATTGGGACGGTCGCTGGTGGAGCGTGCGTGCCATATTGCTCGGGACGCGGGCTATGCGCGCATCAACGTGATTAGCGCGATTGGCACACGCGAGTACTATCGCCATCTTGGATTTTATGACCATGGCCTTTATCTGCAAAAGGAGCTCTAGATGAACAAGCCGAGTGTTTCTGCCGGCGTCGTTGCCGGCGTTGCTCTGGGAGCCGCGGCGCTTGGTGCGGCTGCTGTCGCTGTTCGTGCTGCCTGTCTGCAGGTTGCGCGAACCCGCAATGGGTTGGCGCGTGTGAAACGCGTGCACAATGAGAGCGACGATGAGATTCGCGTCTTGGTGCAAGGCGGCGTCTACCAAAGCGCAAGCTACGTTGGCGAGCGTTGGGCGGAGCCGGTCTTTGCGTACTATCGCGCATTTGACGATGTGTTTGAGGCCGAGGACGCAATGCGTGATGCTTGCGGGCATGGTATCGACCGCATGCTTATGCTGGGCGGCGGCGGGTTTGCTTATCCTAAGTTCGCCCTGATGTCACACGCGGGCTTGCGCATGGACGTCATCGAGTATGACGGAGAGATTACGCGCCTGGCGCGCCGCTGGTTCTACCTGGACGAGCTGGAGCGCGCGGTGGGCGACCGCTTGCGGGTGATTACCGCTGAGGCTCGCTCGTATCTGGGTGTGACGAGCGTGGGCCATCGTCGCTACGATGTGGTCGTGAGTGATTGCTTTGGCGGTGCCGAGCCCGTACGCGAGCTGGCGACGGTTGAGGCGTTGCGTTTGGTGCGAGGCAGCCTGAACCCCGGGGGTATCTACGTTGCCAATATCGTGAGCGCGAACGAGGGGAGCGACGTGACGTTCCTGCGCGATTGCGCCGCCACGGCGCTCGAGGTGTTCGCCCACGCCTGGGTGGTCCCATGTGGCGATATGGAGTTCGGCGGCGAGGAGAACTACCTGCTCATCGCCAGCGACGGCGACTACGCCTTTGCCGAAGCCGTGCCCTTCGACGCTGAGTTCCTCGGCACCGTCCTTCACGACAAGTAAATCTCCCCGTCCCAAAAAGACTGGTCTTAGGCGTGGTCGCGCCAGCTGAGGACGCGCTGCTTCATACCCTCGATGTCGAGCACGCCTTCGGCAAAGCCCTTGCGCACGAGCTCTTCGGGAACGAACTCATCGTAACGATCAAAGTAAGGCACCTCGCCGGGATAGACGAGCTCGATGGGATCGAAGTCCTTCTCGGCCTCGGCGGCGAGCACCTCAAAGAACGTCTCCTCGTCGGCCTTCATCTTAAACTGCATAAAGTACGGGCGCGACGGATCGAGTCCGCGAAGGCCAAGCTCCGCGGCGCATTTAATCTTGAGCATGCGCTCGAGCGCCAAAAAGGCGTAGCTGCCCAACCAGGGGAAGAGCACCCAGGTGTCGCCACCCAGGTTGATGAGCGGCTTAGTTCCCGCGCCCGAAATCTCGGCGGTATGACGAGCCTGCGCCAAGCGAGCCCGTGCGTTACCCATAAGGTACGGATATGCTGCGTGCTCAGTGAGCGCTTGGCGCATGCGCTCGAGTACATGTGTGTTGATGTCACCGGGGCAGTCGCCAAAGTAGGCCGGCACACGGCCCTTGACCTGCGTGGCAAAGACGGTGTGACGCTTCCAGTCCACTTCTTCGACAATCCAGCAATGTCCGGCGATGGCGATGCGCTCACCGGGCGGTGGCGGGTTGACAATCGTGCCCAGCTCGGCCGATTCACTGCGAACGGTAAACTCCTCGTTTTCCTGGAACACAGCGTAGAACTTAAAGTTGTTAATGATGCGCTCGCCCGCGAGGCCCACGATCAGCCCGCCGCCCTCGGTGACCTGGATGTGGTCGATCTTGATGAGGTGGCGCAGCAGTACGCGATAGTCATCGGCTGAGACGCGGTGGAAATAACTGAGCGTGAGCACGCGTTGGGCAAGTTCGGCCGGCGTGAGCTCTCCGGTGCTGGCAAGCGTCGACATGGTCTGGTGATAGAGCAGACTGTAGGGGAGTCGATCGAGCTCGGGCGGCTCGACCCACTTCTCCTCGCGATAGAGTTGTACGAGCGCGATGCCC
>DBFCNY010000224.1:0-5921 GCA_048298285.1 Collinsella sp. | reverse complement strand
CCCAAACTGCCGGCACATAGAGACTGCCCCATTACAGTCTGAAATAGGCCATCGATAAATTTCGATGGCGAGCATTCGGCGCATTGCCTACGATACGGGCAAGCCCCGAGGGGCCGCCGATCGGGCGCCTCCGGATGGCCGTCTGCCCCTGCCCCGTAGAGGGCCCGGGGGGTGTTGCCACCGGGGGCGCTCGCCGCTCCGGACGACTGATAGGAAACTGCCGGGCGCAAGCGCCACGGCCAGGTAATGTGGGTGTCGCGGGGAGGGGTTCCGATCGGCCTACCGATTGGAGGATACCACCGTGGCACCAATTAGAATGCCGGAAGCCGTCATCGGGCTCGATGTCGGGAAATCGTCCCACTGGGCATGCGTCGCGACTCGAGATGGCGAGGTGCTGTTGAGCGCCCCCGTCGCGAACAGGGAGGACGACCTGGACTCGCTGTTCGGCCGCTTCCCCGATGCGCTCGTGGTCGTCGACCAGTCGCGCAACATAGGCGCCCTCGCGCTCGCCCGCGCCAGGGCGGCCGGGATGTCGGCGGCGTACCTGCCGGGACTCGCGGCGCACGGGGCCGCCAGGCTCTTCGCCGGCGACGCCAAGACCGACGAGCGAGACGCGATGGTCATCGCGAAGACGGCGCTTGGCATCCCCGACGCGCTCCTGCCGGTCGGAGACCCAGGTCCGACGATTGCGGCGGCGAGGGCGCTGGCCGCCCAGAGGAACTTCCTGACCTGCGAGAACACTAGGAATAAGAACCGGCTGCGCAGCATCCTGCTGGAATCGTGCCCCGCCTTCGAGGCGCTGGTCGACCTGTCCGACGGGCCCCAGCTGAGGCTCATGGCATCCCTCGGCGGGGCCTGGTCGGTAGCCGACGCCGGGCCCCGCAGGGCGGCGGCGCTCACGCGTGGGGCGGCGCGCGGTAAGATCGAGGCCCTCGTCCGCTCGACAACCTCCTCGACAAGGCCAGATGCGTCGGTCGTCGCCGCCGAGGACCGGGCGGTGAAACTGCTCGCGCGCAGGATATCCGAGAACTCGGCGGAGATCGAGGCGATCACGGCGGAGATCTCCGCCCTGCTCGAGGGCGACGATACCTACCGATGCCTCCTGACGGTGCCGGTCATCGGGCCCAAAACCGCTTCCGAGCTTGCGATCTCCATCGACATCGAAGACTTCCCCAGTCACGACAGGCTCGCGTCGTACTGCGGCCTGGCGCCGCGCAACCGCCAGTCGGGAACCTCGATCTCCTCGGTGACGGCATCGCGCCAAGGCAACAAGAGGCTGAAGAACCTGCTCATATTCTCATGTAACTGCCTTACCCGAACAGAGGGGAGATGGGGCGACTACTACACCAGGTGCCGGGAGCGGGGCATGTCGCACGGCAAGGCGCTCAAGGCGCTGGCGCGAAAGAGACTGAAGGTCATCTACGCGGTCATGCGAGACAGGGTGCCTTACGCAGCCTAGCCGAAACGCACCGAGCAGACTGAAGCCCACCGGCCTAATGGCTTGGCGTCAGCATGCCGCGATTCGGTCGCACGGAGAGCATTTCCCAGTTGACAAAACTATAGGAACACCCCCCAACGACTGGTCATTTAAGTCTGTCCCCAATGAATGGTCGTCCCCAGCTGCCGACAGAAAATGAACGCCCCCAGGTGCCGGCATTTCAACGGCCACTCATTTAAGTCTGTCCCCAATGAGTAGGAATAGAAAAAGGCCCGGGTGCCGTGGGGCATCCGGGCCTTTGCTAGCAACTTGATGTTGCGGGCAGCTTAGAACTTGTGGCCGCACTTCTTGCAGACGCGCAGCTTGTTCTTGCCGTCCTTCTCGTGACCGACGCGGGTAACCTTACCGCACTCGGGGCAGACGAGATTGACGTTGGAGGCGTCGATGGGAGCCTCCTGCGAAACGATGCCGCCCTGCTGGTTGGCAGCGTTGGGCTTGACGGCCTTCTTGACGACCGAAACGCCCTCGACAACGACCTTGTTCTCGGCGGGGAGAGCACGCAGGATAACGCCCTGCTTGCCGCGATCCTTACCAGAGAGAACCTGGACCTTATCGCCCTTCTTGATATACATATATCTCCCCTAACTACAGGGTCTCGGGAGCGAGCGAGACGATCTTCATGTACTTCTTGTCACGAAGCTCGCGAGCGACGGGCCCGAAGATACGGGTGCCGACGGGCGAACCATCGTTGTTGATGACAACGCAGGCGTTCTCATCAAAGCGAATGTAGGAGCCATCCTTGCGGCGGATCTCCTTAACGGTGCGAACGACGACGCAACGGACAACGTCCTTCTTCTTGACGTTGGCGCCAGGGGTAGCCTCCTGGACAGCACCGATGAACACATCGCCGATGCCTGCATAACGACGCTTGGAACCGCCAAGCACCTTGATGCAGCGAATCTTGCGAGCGCCGGAGTTGTCGGCGACGTTCAGCATGGTTTGCATCTGAATCATGGTAGATGTTCCTCCGAACTAAGAACCGAAGAGAGGTGCGCAGCCTTTATACGGCCCGTGGTATGCAAGCCAGGCATACGCACATCTTCGGAAACGTACAAGTCGTAAGAGCGACTGCTTATTTAGCGCGCTCGACGACCTCGATGAGGCGCCAACGCTTCATCTTGGACATAGGACGGGTCTCCATAACGCGGACGGTATCGCCCACGCCAGCCGTGCACTCCTCGTCGTGAGCGTGCAGCTTCTTGGAGCTGGTCATCATCTTGCCGTACTTGGGGTGACGCTTGCGCTCGGTGATGGTGACAACAATGGTCTTGGCACCGGAGACGGAGGTAACGACACCCGTACGGACCTTACGCGAGTTACGCGAATCAGTCATGTTCTCTCCTTAGGTCCTACTCGGCGACAGCGGACTTCTCCGCTGCGATCTCGCGGGCGCGCTGCTCCGTGAGGACGCGAGCGATGTCCTTCTTCACGGTGTTGACGCGAGCGGTGTTGTCCAGCTGGCTGGTGGCCATCTGGAAACGAAGGTTAAAGAGCTCGGCGCGCATTTCCTTCAGCTTCTCAACGAGCTGAGCGTCCGAGAGCTCACGAATCTCTGCGGGCTTCATTAGTTCTCCTCCTTGGCGGCGGCGGCGTCCTCAGCAGCCCACTTGGCCTCGAGAGCGGCCTCCTCAGCCATCTCCTTCTCGATGCGCTGCTCAGCGTTCTTGGCAGCAACAATCTTGGTCTTGATGGGAAGCTTGTGCTGTGCAAGACGCAGAGCCTCGCGAGCGACCTCCTCGGGCACGCCCTTGACCTCGAACATGATGCGGCCGGGCTTGACGACGGCCACCCACTCCTCGGGGTTACCCTTACCAGAACCCATGCGAGTCTCGGCAGGCTTCTTGGTGATGGGCTTATCGGGGAAGATCGTGATGTAGACACGACCGCCACGCTTCATGTAGCGGGTCATGGCAATACGAGCGGCCTCGATCTGACGGTTGGTGATCCAATGGGCCTCGAGAGCCTGGATACCAAACTCGCCGAAATGCAGCTCGGTATTACCCTTGGCCTGGCCCTTCATGGAGCCACGCTGCACCTTGCGGTGAAGAATACGCTTAGGGGCAAGCACTACTGACCCCTCCTCTCGGAGTTACGACGACGAGGACGGGAAGAGCCCTCGAGTGCAGGGTTGGGAACAGGCTGGCCCGGGAGCTTCTCGCCCAGGTAGATCCAGACCTTCACGCCGCAAGCGCCCATGGTGGTGCTGGCGACAGCCGTGCCGTAGTCGATCTTGGCACGGAGGGTGTGCAGAGGCACGCGACCCTCGCGGTACCACTCACGACGGCCCATCTCGGCACCACCGAGACGACCGGAGCACTGGATACGGATGCCCTTAGCGCCGGCCTTGCGGGCGGACTGGACAGCCTTGCGCATAGCGCGACGGAAGGCAACGCGGCCCTCGAGCTGCTCGGCAATGGACTGAGCAACGAGGTTGGCGTCGAGCTCGGGGCGCTTGATCTCGACAACGTCGACGGAGAGCTGGCCCTTGGAGACGCCAGCGACCTTCTCGAGCTCGGTGCGGAGGGTATCGATCTCGGCACCCTTCTTACCGATGACAACGCCGGGGCGAGCGGTGAGGATGATGACCTTCACCTTGTCGCCAGCGCGCTCGATCTCGACGCGGGAGACAGCTGCGCGGGAAAGACGCTTCTCGAGGTACTTGCGAATCTCGAGATCGTTACCGAGGGTCTTAGCGTAATCCTTCTCTGCGAACCAGCGGGAGCGCCAGTTCTCGGTGATGCCAAGACGGAAGCCGGTGGGGTAGACTTTCTGACCCATACAGCTTTACGCCTCCTTTCGAGGAGCAACGACGACGGTGATGTGGGAAGTACGCTTCAGAATGCGAGAAGCGGAACCCTTGGCGCGGGGACGGATGCGCTTAAGCGTCGGACCCTCGTCAACATAGGCAGCGGCGACAACCAGGTTGTCGGCACGCAGACCGTTGTTGTTCTCGGCGTTCGCAACGGCAGAACGGAGAACCTTCTCGACATCCACGGCGACGGCGCGGTCGCAGAAGTGGAGGATGTCGAAGGCCTGAGCGACAGGCTTGCGGCGGATCAGATCGACCACCAGGCGGGCCTTGCTGGGGGAAACACGCACGTACTTAGCGACGGCGCGAACCTCGGTGGCCTCAGTTTCAATAGACTTAGTTGCCATTTACGGTTAACCCCCTATTTGGCCTTGTGGCCACGGAACGTACGAGTCGGCGCGAACTCGCCGAGCTTGTGACCAACCATGGACTCGGTAACATACACGGGCACATGCTTGCGGCCGTCGTGGACGGCGATGGTGTGACCAACCATCTCGGGGAAGATGGTGGACGCGCGGGACCAGGTCTTCACGACGTCCTTCTTGCCAGCCTCGTTCATCGCGGTGATACGCGAGAGAAGGCGAGTCTCCACGAACGGGCCCTTTTTGAGACTTCTGCTCATAAGTGCTTTCTCCTAAAACTCGGTATCCGAAATTACTTCTTACGGCGACGAATGATGTGCTGGTTCGAGACCTTCTTCTTCTTGCGCGTACGAAGGCCCTTCGTCGGCTTACCCCAGGGGGTAACGGAGGGACGACCAGAGGTGTGGTTCTTGCCCTCGCCACCGCCGTGCGGGTGGTCGACAGGGTTCATGACGGTACCGCGGACGGTCGGGCGCACGTTCATGTGACGCTTACGGCCGGCCTTGCCGATGACGATGTTGGAGTGATCGGCGTTGCCGACCTCACCGACGGTGGCGCGGCAGGTAACGAGGATGCGGCGCATCTCGGAGGAAGGCATACGGACGATGGCGTACTTGCCCTCCTTACCCATCAGCTGGCAGGAGTTACCGGCGGAACGGGCGATAGCAGCGCCCTTGCCCGGCTGGAACTCGACGGCGTGGATGAGCGTACCGACGGGGATGTCGGCGAGGGGCAGAGCGTTGCCCGGCTTGATGTCGGCGTCAGAACCGGACATGATGGTCTGACCGACCTCGAGGCCCTTGGGGGCCAGGATGTAGCGCTTCTCACCGTCAGCGTAGTGCAGCAGAGCGATGCGAGCGGAACGGTTCGGATCGTACTCGATCGTGGCAACCTTGGCGGGCACGCCGTCCTTATTGCGCTTGAAGTCGATCACGCGGTAACGACGCTTCACGCCGCCGCCCTGGTGGCGGGTGGTGATGCGGCCGTTGTTGTTACGACCGGCCTTCTTGGGCAGGGGCTCGAGAAGAGACTTCTCGGGCTTGGTGCAGGTGATCTCGGAGAAGTCGGAGATCGTCTGCCAACGCCTACCAGCGGAGGTCGGCTTAAGGTGCTTTACAGCCATTACAATCCCTTTCAATAGGAATCCGTTAGCCATCGCAGACAGGGATTCGAGGTTCTGCCTCGGGTGCGATGACACCGGACGTATACACGGTTCCGGGCGTGTCCATTTTATACGCCCAAAACCTTGAGC
>DBFCNY010000223.1:0-3329 GCA_048298285.1 Collinsella sp. | reverse complement strand
ACCAAAATAAACCTGTCCCTTTTTGGTAGGTTTTCTTCAACAAAAAAGACCCGCTCCCCTGTTGGGAAGCGGGTCTTTGGAAGGACGGTTAACGTACTAGGAAATTACTCCTCGTCGTTGTCCTTGGCCTCTTCGGCGTCGTCGGTGTCCACGAGCTGGTTGAGCAGCTCGTCGAGGGAAGCCATGTCCTCGTTGATGGCACCGTTGGCGGGAGCCTTCTTGTCGTCGATCGGGGCGCCCAGGAGCTCCTCGTCGGCGTCGGCGTGATGCGTCGGCGCAGCGGAGGTGCCCAGCAGGATATCGTCCGGACCGTCGGGGCTAAAGACCATCTGCAGCAGCTGCGAGAGGTCTTCCTCGTCGGCAACGTCGTCGTTGTTCTCGAGGATGTAGAGCAGGTCGTGGGCCTCCAGACCGTCACGGAGCTCCTCGATCGCCTTGGCACCGATGCCATCGATGCGCAGCAGATCCTCCTCGGACTTGCCGACCAGGTCGCCGACCGTCTCGATGCCGACCTCGCTGAACTTGTTGGTCCAGCGCTGCGACACGCCCAGGTCGTCGAACAGGTACAGGCGAGCCTTCTCGGCGGAGATGGTGTGGCCGTTGCGGGTGAACGAACCGTCAGCACCACCGAACTCGTCGTAGCCGGCCCAGTCGAGCTGCTGCGGGAGCTGCTCGTCCAGGTCCTTGAGCTCCACAGGAGCCCACTCGGGCAGCGACTTGGCGTTGGGCGAAGCCGGGCCGTCGATGTCCACGTAGCCGTCGGCCGTACGATACGTCAGCTTGGCGTTAGCGTACGGCTTGAGGCCGGTACCGGCCGGAATCTTCTTACCGACGATGACGTTGGACTTAAGGTCGAGCAGGTGGTCGACCTTGCCCTCAATGGCAGCCTCGGTAAGGACGCCGGCGGTACGGATGAACGAAGCGCTCGACAGCCAGGAGTCGATGTTGGACGCGACCTTGAGCGTACCCAGGATGACGGGCTCGGCCACGGGAGCCTGACCGCCCAGACGGGCAACGCGCTCGACCTCGTCGGCAAACTCGTAGCGGTCGACGTACTGACCAAGCAGGTACTTGGAGTCGCCGGGGTTGGTGATCTGAACGCGACGCAGCATCTGACGTGCGAGCACCTCGATGTGCTTGTCGTTCAGGTCGACGCCCTGGCTGGTGTAGACGTCCTTGACGCTCTCGACGAAGGTGTGCATCGTCGACTCGATGTCGGTCAGCTTGCGCAGGTTGCGGAAGTTGACGAAGCCCTTGGTGATCTGGTCGCCGGCGCGAACCTCGCAGCCGTCCTCGATCTCGGGCATAAAGCGCACCGAAGCGGGGACGCGACGCTCGTCGAGGACACGGGTGTGATCCTCGGAGTCGGTGAGCGTCAGCACGTACTCGGACTTCTCGGGCTTAATCGAGAGGTGGCCGGAGTACGGAGCCAGCTCGGCCTCGCGACCCAGGATCTTCTCGTTGACGTTGCCGACGATATCGAACATACGGCTGACCGTAGGCAGACCCTGCGTAATATCGTCGACGCCAGCGACGCCGCCGGAGTGAATGGTACGCATCGTAAGCTGCGTACCGGGCTCGCCGATGGACTGGGCGGCAATAATGCCGACGGCAGTACCGATGGCGACCGGACGACGGGTGGAAAGATCCCAGCCGTAGCACTTCTGGCACACGCCGTACTTGGAGCGGCAGGTGAGCAGCGCGCGAAGCTTGACCTTCTTGAGGCCCGCATCGACCATCTTCTGGATGTCGGCGACCTTCTCGATGTAGCCGTTCTGCTCAAAGAGCACGGTGCCATCGGGAGCCACGACGTCCTCAATGAAGCAACGGCCGACGAGGTCGGTGTTGAGGTCGGTGGTGCCGGGGATGATGAGGTTGTAGGTGACGCCCTCGTGCGTACCGCAGTCCTCCTCGCGGACGATGACGTCCTGGGCCACGTCGACCAGACGACGGGTCAGGTAACCAGAGTCCGAGGTGTGGGATGCGGTATCGACCAGGCCCTTACGGGCGCCGTAGGTCGAAATGAAGTACTCGAGCGGCAGCAGGCCCTCGCGGAAGTTCGCCTTAATGGGAAGGTCGATCGTCTCGCCGGACATGTCTGCCATCAGGCCACGCATGCCGCCGAGCTGACGCAGCTGGGTCTTAGAACCACGGGCGCCGGAGTCGGCCATCATGTAGAGCGGGTTCTCCTCGTCGAACATGTCGAGCATGAGCGCTGCAACCTTATCAGTACAAGCGGTCCACTCGTTAACGACTTCGATGTGGCGCTCCGTCTCGTTGATGAAGCCCTCCTCGAAGTACTCGTTGATCTGGTCGACGTTGGCCTGGGCGCGGTCGAGCAGCTCCTGCTTCTCGGCAGGGATGAGAGCGTCCCACACCGAGATGGTGAGGCCGGCGCGAGTAGCGTAGTGGAAGCCGGAGTACTTGATGGCGTCGAGGATCGGACCGACCTTGGCCTCGGGGTAACGATCGCAGCAGTCCGCAACCAGCTTGGCCACGTCGCCCTTGACCATCTTGTAGTTCATGAACTCATAGTCTTCGGGCAGGCACTGGCGGTTGAAGATGATGCGGCCGATGGAGGTCTCGAAGCGCGCGGTCTTGTTGCCGGTGACGTCGTAATCGACAAACTCGTTCTTGCCGTTCTTGACGCGGAAGATACGAGTGCCGTCCTCGTTGATGACATTGGCGTCGGCAGCGGACACGCGGACCTGGATCTTGGCCTGCATGTCGACCTCGGAGCGGCAGTCATAGGCGTGCAGCGCGTCATCGAAGCTGGCGAACACGTGGTTCTCGCCCGGCAGACCGTCGCGGACCTGGGTCAGGTAGTACACACCGATGATCATGTCCTGCGAGGGGATGTTGACCGGCTTGCCGGATGCCGGCGAGCGCAGGTTGTTCGCAGAAAGCATGAGCACGCGGGCCTCGGCCTGAGCCTGGCTGGACAGCGGCACGTGGACAGACATCTGGTCGCCGTCGAAGTCGGCGTTGAAGGGCGAGCAGACCAGCGGGTGCAGGTGGATAGCCTTGCCCTCGACCAGCACCGGCTCAAAGGCCTGGATGGACAGACGGTGCAGGGTCGGTGCACGGTTGAGCAGCACGACGCGGCCGTCGATGACCTCTTCGAGGATGTCCCACACAAAGGTGGCACCGCGGTCGATAGCGCGCTTGGCGCCCTTGATGTTCTCGACCTTGCCAAGCTCGACCAGGCGCTTCATGACGAAGGGCTTGAAGAGCTCCAGCGCCATGGTCTTGGGCAGACCGCACTGGTGCAGCAGCAGCTTGGGGTCGGTAACGATAACCGAACGGCCGGAGTAGTCGACACGCTTACC
>DBFCNY010000222.1:0-4237 GCA_048298285.1 Collinsella sp. | reverse complement strand
GGCCTCGGATCCGGCCGGCTCGGACGTCTTGCTGCCCGAGCAGCCAGCAAGACCAAGGCCGGCAGCGGCGACAGCAGAAAGCGAGACGAATCCGCGGCGAGAAACCATATCGAACATATTCAACCCTTTCGGACCTTGTGCCCGGGTACCCCACCGCGGGCTTTAATCTGCAATCAGATTATACTTTTGCGCGAATAATGTTAGTGAGAAATTATTCTCGCCTGAGAATATAGTTTCGAGTTACCGTACACCTCGGCGTCGATTCGGCGGAAAACAAAAGCGGAGCGACCGATAAGGTCGCCCCACCGCAGGTAAATAGCTTAGTTGGTATGTCCGCCGCCCGCTGTCATCTGAGCCGCGTGCTCCAGCTGGTCCGCTATGGCCTCCCAGCTTTCACGGGCGGCCTTCGTGGAACCGGGAAAGTTTACGACAAGTGTATGACCTCGTTGCATGCAAATAGCACGCGAGAGCATAGCGCGGCGTGTCTTGGTCATGGAATACGCACGGATTGCCTCTGCAATACCCGGCACATCGCGGTCGCAGACGGCACGCGTCGCCTCGGGCGTCACATCGCGCATCGAAAGCCCCGTACCGCCGCAAGTGAGCACGACATTGGCGTGACACTCATCAGCAGCTTCCACAATGGCATCACCAATCTCGCTGGCGTCGTCGCGCACGACCACATGTGAGGCGACCGTCCAGCCCTGCGCCTCGATAAGCTCCTCGAGCGCAGCACCCGCCTCGTCCTGAGCAAGATCGCGCGTATCCGAGCACGTCACAATCGAAATCTTCAGCTCCATAGCATTCCTCCTACAACACGGCGCCCTCGGGCAGGTCGACGCGAACAACGTCCACGACATCTCCCGCCCTGAGCTCGCACGGTCCTTCGTCAATACACAGCAGGCAGTTCGCACGCTGCATAGTTCCAAGCAGCGCCGAATTCTGCGTCTTAGCCTCGGTCACCAACAGCTCACCGGTCTCGGGGTCGCACAAAACCGTGGCGCGATCGAAGAAGCGGCGATGCTGGCGCTTCTTCACGCTATGCGTAAGCGTCGCCCGCTGCACGGGACGCGCACCCCCGGCAAAGCCGCGCATCTTGCGAATCGCCGGACGGGCAAGCATCTCAAAGCCCACATACGCCGCCGCGGGATTGCCCGAAAGCCCCAAATACGGCTTGCCGCCGAGCAAACCAAACGTAATGGCCTTGCCCGGGCGCATCGAGATGCGATCGAACAGCACCTCGCCCTCGCGCTGGACCAGCGCCGTCACATAGTCGTAATCGCCCGCCGAGGCGCCTCCGCTCGTAATGACAAAATCGCACTCTTGCACCGCGCGATGCACGAGCTCGGCAATCGCCTGCTCATCATCAGGCGCAATGCCGTAGAACACGGGCTCGGCTCCTGCATCGAGTGCTTCGGCCATCAACGCGGACGAGTTGGAATCGCGAATCTGACCGCGCGCCGGTACTTTACTCGGTGCGACCAGTTCCGTGCCCAGCGAGATGATGCCCACACGTGGGGCAGCGTGCACCTTCACGCTCGCGTAACCGGCGCTTGCCAGCAGGCCGGCGCCGGCCGGAGCCACAACCTCGCCGGCGCGCATCACAACATCGCCGGCATGGGCCTCCTCGGCAGCAGAGCGAACGTTCTCCCCCACCTTGGCCGGCGCCGAGAAGCTCGCGTGTGAGCCCTCGTTGCCGTCACCATCGAGCACCTCGACGATCTCGTATTTCACTACGGCGTCGGCACCCTCGGGCACCGGCGCGCCTGTCATAATGCGGACGGTCTCGCCCGGGGCGATTGCGCCCTCAAACACATGGCCCGCGGCCTCGTGTCCGATAACGTCGAGCGTCACCGGCGCCTCGCCAGACGCCTGCACCAAGTCCGCCGAGCGCACGGCATATCCGTCCATAGCGCTGTTGGCAAACGGCGAGATGTCGATATCGGCCACCGCGTCCTCGGCCAAGGGAAGACCGGCGGCCTGCCACACGGGAATCTCGACGAGATCGGTCGGAGCAACGTGCGACAGAACAATCGACTGCGCGTCCTCCAGCGGAATGAGTTTCTCTGCCATATGCACCTCTTAATGCCACGGCGCACAACAGGGGCGCCGATTCTTTATGCTTGTCTCAGTATAATCCCCCGACGCACGACCGCGACTCGGCCTGCACCCGCAAATACACCTGTCGGTTGCAGGCCGCGAAACAGAATGGAAACCAACCCACCGGCTCGTCGCGTTTACCGCGTTTTATAATGCTTGCGTTGCAACCTAAAAGAGGAACGTATGGCTCATAACGACAAACCCGAAAGCGCAAACGAAGCGCAGGATCATTCCCAGCCGCTCGACGAAGGCGGTTATTTCTCCCTGAACGACGTCATCGCGGCAGGCAGGCATCAGCTCACCCGCTCTGAGCATCTCTTGGCTGCCGACACGCGCCGCAACGCCCGCAACCTACTCGCGAGCGCCAAGTTGCTCGCACTCGTCGTCATCGTCTCGCTCGCCATGGGCGTTGCCGCTTGGGCGTTTTTGGCCTCGTTGAATATCGCGACCGACTATCGCGAGCACCATGTGTGGGTCTACGCCTTGCTTCCCGTTGTGGGCATGGCCACCGCATGGGTCTACAAGAACCACGGTCTCGCCGCCAAGCGTGGCAACAACCTGGTCATCGACTCCGCTCTGGGCACACGCCTCATCCATATGCGCATGGCCGTCCTCACCTTCGTCTGCTCCACGCTCACGCACCTAACGGGCGGATCGGCCGGCCGCGAGGGAGCCGCGGTGCAGATTGGCGGCACCATCGCCAGCAACATCTCGAGCCTCGCCCACCTCAAAAAGCACGACCACCACGACCTCATGCTCGCCGGCATCTCGTCGGCCTTTGGCGCCGTATTCGGTTCGCCCCTTGCCGGAGCTTTCTTTGGCATGGAGATGTGCTTTATCGGCAAGATCGACTACACTGCGGGCATCTACTGCCTGGTCGCCTCGTTTACCGGCTACTTTACGTCGCTTGCCTTGGGAACCGAGTACGAGGCGAATGTCATCGCCAGCGTTCCCGCCATGACGCCCAAAACGGTCGTCATCGTAGTCATCAGCGCCATCATCTTTGGTCTCACCGCACGTCTCTTTGCCTGGTCGGTTCGTACCGTCAAGAGCCTGTACGGCCGCTTTATCACCAACTACCTTGCTCGCGCACTCGTGGGCGCGCTCGTAGTGCTCGCGGCCTACGCGATGCTCGACGCTTGGAAGTACGCCGGCCTTGCCACCTGGCTCTCGGGCGCCGGTTTCGCTGGCAACACGACCCTTGCCGATGCGGCCATCAAACTCGTCGTGACAGCGCTCACCCTGGGCGCGGGCTTCCAAGGCGGCGAGGTCACGCCCCTGTTTGGCATCGGTGCGGCGCTCGGCGGTTGGATCGGTTGCCTCGTCGGAATCGACCCCAGCTTTCTTGCGGCGCTGGGCATGCTCGGCGTGTTCTGCGCCGGCCTTAACGTACCCATCACCACCTGCATGATGGCCATCGACCTGTTCCACGGCACGGCAGCCGGCTTCTTCGTGATCGTAGCGTTTATCAGCTATCTCGTCGGCGGCCACCGCGGCGTGTATCCCGCTCAGCGCATTATCTCGCCTAAACGCCGTTCGCTTATTGTGGATGAGGGCGGTACAGTAGCGGATGCTATCGAGCGCCACAACGACCTGATAGAGTAGACGTTAGTATTCGCTGTGCAGCCACAATCGGGGGTAATTCGACCTGAGCGCGACCGCACCGTCACGTCATACGCCAGGAGTCGCCCCATGCACGCAACTGATTTTGGTCGCACGCTCATCATCGCCAACCCTGCCGCCCAGTCGGGTGCGGCGCGCGAGGTCGCTGAGCGCCTGCAGCGCTTTTTGGACATGACCGCGCGCTCATCCCAGTTTGACCTGGTGCTGACTGAGCGCATGGGACACGCCAAGGAACTGGCCGCCCAGGCAACGGACTATCGCACCGTTATCGCCCTTGGCGGCGACGGCGTGATCCACGAGGTCGTCAACGGGCTTATGACGCAGGATGAGGCGGTCCGTCCCGCCCTTGCCGTCCTGCCCGTAGGCTCCGGCAACTATTTTGCCCAAACGCTCGGTATCGATGATTTCTCCGGCAAGGATTTTGGTGCGCTGCTCACCTGTGAGCTGCAGCGTCAGGACATCGGGCGGATTCGCTCATGGAACCCCGCAAGCGGCTGCGGCGAGGCGATCGTCG
>DBFCNY010000221.1:0-17814 GCA_048298285.1 Collinsella sp. | reverse complement strand
AAATCGCGCCTTCAATCATTTCCATTTGAATACGGTCGCGCGCCGCGCGGGCTTAGCGCCTGCGCCGGCCTTATAGAAATCGATTTCGGAACACTTGACACCATCGCTCGGCGCGCAATAATACGTGCGTTTGCGAACAACGTTTGATGGGGGATGAACCTGCGTGCGCAATCTCAAAATCTTGTTTTCCTATTTGGGGGCATACCGTCGCGATGCCATACTCGGCGTGATGTTCGTCTCGGTCGAGACCGCGCTTGAGCTGTTTATCCCGGTCATCATGGCGAACATCATCGACGTGGGCGTGCCCACGGGCGACGTCAATTACATGCTGCTGCAGGGCGCGTTCATGATCGTGTGTGCCGCGTTTTCGCTGGTACTGGGCTTGGGTTACGCGCGCACGTCCGCCCGTGTCGCATCGGGCCTGGGCGCTAACCTGCGCGAGGCCGAGTATCGCAAGATTCAGACGCTCGCCTTTGGCAACCTGGACAACTACGACGCCAGCTCGCTCGTCACGCGCATGACCACCGACATCACGGTCATTCAAAACGCCATCGGCAACGGTTTCCGTCCCATGGTGCGTGGACCGGTGACGCTCATCGTCGGTCTGGTCTACGCCTTGGTGTTGTCGCGCCCGCTTGCCACGGTCTTCGCAATTATTCTGCCCGTGCTGGCTATCGTGCTGGGCGTCATCACCTACCGTGTGAGCCCGCTCTACCGCCAGCTGCAGACTTCGATGGACCACCTCAACGGCGTGGTGCAGGAAGACCTCACCGCCGTGCGCGCTGTGAAGGCGTATGTGCGCGCCGAGCACGAGGAGGCCAAGTTCGACACCGTCAATACCGAGCTCGCGCACACGGCGACGAAGACCTTCGGCAACGCCGTGCTCAACCTGCCGGTGTTTCAGCTATCGATGTACGTGGCCGCCATCTCCATCCTGTGGATCGGCGGGCGCATGATTATCGCCGGTGAGCTGGGCGTGGGCTCGCTCACGGGCTTTATGAGCTACGTGCTGCTGATCATGAACTCGCTCATGATGATCTCTAACGTATTTTTGCTGCTCACGCGCGCGCTCGCCAGCGTGGAGCGCATTTCGCGCGTGATCGACGAGCAATCGCTCATCCAGGCCCCCGCGGCAGACGCGGCTGTGCACGAGGTCGCCGACGGAAGTGTCGAGTTCCGCGACGTGTCGTTTAAGTACCGCGCGGATGCTGCCGAGGACGTGCTCGAGCATATCGACCTTCGTATTGAGCCGGGCTCCACGGTGGGCGTGCTCGGCGGCACGGGCTCGGGCAAGAGCTCGCTCGTGCAGCTCATCGCGCGCCTGTACGACGCGACCGAGGGCGCCGTGCTCGTGGGTGGGCGCGATGTGCGCGACTACGACCTGACCGCCCTGCGCGACGCCGTGGGCATTGTGCTGCAAAAGAACGTGCTGTTCACGGGCACCGTGCGCGAGAACCTGCAGTGGGGCGCGCCCGACGCCACCGACGAGGAGCTGCTGCGTGCCTGCCGCGCGGCGTGCGTGGACGAGTTCCTGGACCGCATCGGCGGGCTGGACGGCGAGCTGGGCCAAGGCGGCGCCGGTGTTTCGGGCGGGCAGAAGCAGCGCCTGTGCATCGCGCGCACACTACTCAAGCATCCGCGCGTGCTCATTTTTGACGACTCCACCAGCGCGGTCGATATGGCGACCGACGCCAAGATCCGCGAGCACATCGCGCAGATTCTCGATACGACCGTGATCATCATCGCCCAGCGCATCGCGAGCGTGATGGATGCCGACCGCATTGTCGTGCTGGACGACGGCCGTGTCCATGGCGTGGGCACGCACGAGGAGCTGCTGGCGGGTGACAACATCTACCAGGAGATTTACGCCTCACAGATGGAGTTCGCGGGGGATACGACCGCAGATGCCCTGGCCCGAGAAGGAGGTGAGTGCCATGCCTAAGACATCAGCTCAGGCCCGTCCGGCCAATCTGGGACAGACGCTCCACCGCCTGCTCAGCTATATGGGTCACGCCAAGTTCTCGCTGCTGGCGGTGGGCGTGCTCGCCTCCGTCGCCGCCATTGCGAGCCTTGCCGGCACCTATATGGTGCGCCCCATCGTCAACGGCCTGGCCACGGGTGGCGAGGAGCTGCTCACCAAGCAGGTTCTCTTTACGGCTGCCATCTACGCCGCGGGCGTGCTGTCGGCCTTGGGCTATTCGCAAATCATGGTGCGCGCAGCCCAGCGCGTAGTGTCAGACATTCGCCGCGACCTGTTCGCGCATATCCAGACACTGCCGCTCAGCTATTTCGATAGCACGCGTTCGGGCGACATCATGAGCTTCTTTACCAACGATGTCGACACGGTCTCCGAGGCGCTCAACAACAGCTTTGCCAACGTGATTCAGGCGACCATCCAGGTGATCGGCACCACGGCCATGCTCATCATCCTCAACTGGCAGCTCACGATTATCACGCTTGTGTGCGACGCGGCCATCGTGCTGTACGCGCGCTACTCGGGTATTCGCTCCAAGCGCTTCTTTGCCGCCCAGCAGGCGTCGCTCGGCGACTTGGACGGATACGTCGAGGAGATGGTCTCGGGCCAAAAGGTCATCAAGGTCTTCAACCACGAGCAGGCCAACGTGGCCGGTTTTGACACGCGCAACCAGGAGCTGCGCCGCACCGGTGGCGCCGCGCAGGCCTATGCCAACTCGATGGTGCCCATGACCGTGGTGATCGGGTATGCCAACTACGCCATCGTTGCGGTGGCGGGCGGCATGCTCTGCATCAACGGCCTGGCCGACGTGGGAGCGCTCGCGAGCTACCTGGTCTTTGTGCGCCAGGCGGCCATGCCCATCAACCAGTTCACGCAGCTGGGCAACTTCTTGCTCAACGCGCTGGCCGGTGCCGAGCGCCTGTTTGCCGCGATGGACCTTGAGCCCGAGGTGGACGAGGGCTGCGTGGAGCTGGTGCAGACGGGCGAGTCTGCATGGGCGTGGAAGATTCCCGAGGGCCGTGGCGTGGGCGCATATGGGCATCTGCACGATGTGGCGTCGGTCGACGATGCGGGCCGTGCGGTGGCTGTCGACGGCACCGAGCTTGTGACCGGTCTGGTGCCGCTCGCCGGCGACGTGCGCTTCCATACCGTGGACTTTTCCTACGTGCCGGGCACGCGTGTGCTCACGGACCTCAATCTGTTTGCCAAGCCGGGGCAAAAGATCGCCTTTGTGGGCTCGACGGGCGCCGGAAAGACGACCATCACCAACCTCATCAACCGCTTCTACGAGGTCGATGACGGCGAGATCACGTACGACGGCATCGACGTCAAGCACATCGCCAAGGCTAGCCTGCGCGGGTCGCTCGGCATTGTGCTGCAGGATACGCACCTGTTTAGCGGCACCATTGCGCAGAACATTCGCTTTGGTAAGCTCGACGCGACCGACGAGGAAGTGCGCGCTGCCGCCGAGGCCGCCTGCGCCGACTCGTTTATCCGCCGCTTGCCGCAAGGCTACGACACACCGGTCACAGCCGATGGCGCCAATCTGTCACAGGGCCAGCGGCAGCTGCTCGCCATCGCGCGCGTGGCCGTGGCCGATCCGCCGGTACTCATTCTGGACGAGGCCACAAGCTCCATCGACACGCGCACCGAAAAGCTCATCGAGCGTGGCATGGACCGCATCATGCGCGGACGCACCACGTTTATGATCGCGCACCGCCTGTCCACCGTCCGCGACGCCGATGCCATCATGGTCCTGGAGCACGGCCGCATCATCGAGCGCGGTACCCACGAGGAACTGCTCGCCCAGCACGGCGAGTACTGGCAGCTGGCACATGGCCTCAAGGAGCTGGATTAAGCCACTCGAGCACGGTGTTTTGGCTGCAATGTCCCTTCCTGTCGTACGCATGTCGGCTCGATCCACGCGTGGGGTACTATATTCTGCGAAGAATAAATTGCTGCGCGAGGGGAGGGCTGCGTGGACGGGCGCGTGCAACATGATGGTTTTGGCCGCGATATCAACTACCTGCGCATTGCCGTAACTGACAAATGCAATTTCCGTTGCATTTACTGCATGCCCGCCGACGGCGTGGCCCCGCGTGCGCACGATGAACTCCTCAGTGCCGAGGAAATTGCCCGCTTTGTGCGCCTGGTGGCGGGGGAGGGCATTCGCCGCGTACGCCTGACGGGCGGCGAGCCGCTGGTCAGCCGCCGCATTATCCCGCTCATTCGTGACATCCGAGCGATTCCGCAGATCGAGGACATCTCGCTCACCACCAATGGCGCCCTGCTGCCCAAGCTGGCGCCGCGGCTCAAAGACGCCGGGCTCGACCGCGTCAACATTTCGCTCGACACGCTCGATCCCGCGCTCTTTGGAAAGATCACGCGTCTGGGCCGGCTCGAGCAGACCATGGCTGGTATCGACGCGGCGCTGGCTTGGGGCTTTGAGCCCGTTAAGGTCAACTGCGTTGTTGTGCGCCGGCTCAACCAGGATGTGGCGGCCCTCGCGCGCTTGACCGTCGACCGCCCCATCCACCTGCGCTTTATCGAATACATGCCCATCGGCGACGAGCACACAAGCTCGCATTGCGCTGTGGACCCGCATGCGCCCGCGCTCAATCCCGAGCTGTGGGACGCGAGCGATACCGTGCCGAGCGACGAGCTGCGGGCGCGCATCAATGCCGGGGCCGCCACGGTGGGGCTGGGCGAGCTCGAGCCGCTCGACATCAACGACGCTCCTGCCGGCGCGGGCCCTGCGCGCTATTGGCACTTTCCGGGCGCGGCGGGAACGGTCGGCTTCATTAGCGCCATGTCCAACCATTTTTGCGCGAATTGCAACCGTCTGCGCCTGACGGCCGATGGCAACGTGCGTCCGTGCCTGTTCAGCGATGCCGAGTATTCGGTGCGTGAGGCGCTGCGCCGTGGTGATGATATGCAGGTACTTTCGATTTGGCGCGATGCCGTCGCCCACAAACCGCAGGAACACGCGATAATTGAGGGCACGCAACGATTTATGTCCCAAATCGGAGGATGATGATATGGCCAAGAGCAGGTACGCCGATGCCACCAAGGCCGCTCGCAGGGCCGCGATGTCTGCCCACAAAGTCACGGCTGCGGCGAATGCTGGCAGCGCCGACGCGTCCGCGCAGCCGTCTGCCAGTGCTGCCACCGAGCCTGTCCGTGACGCCCGTCGCGACGAGCTGACGCATGTGGACGCCAAGGGCGAAGTACGCATGGTCGACGTGTCCGACAAGGCCGAGACCCATCGCATCGCCATCGCCGAGGGCACCATCCTCATGCATCCCGAGACGCAGGCCATGGTGCTGCAGGACCGCGCCAAAAAGGGCGACGTGCTTGCCTGCGCGCGCGTGGCGGGCATTATGGCCATCAAACGCACGAGCGACATCATCCCCATGTGCCATCCGCTGCTCATTACCAAGAGTAAGTGCGATATTGCGCCCATCGCTGCGGCGGGGACGCCGGCCGAGGACGTGCCCGAGGGCTGGGCGCCGGCGCGCGCGGACGGGCAGGTTGGCTTTCACGTACTGGTTACGGCCGGCGTGACGGGCAAGACGGGTATTGAGATGGAGGCGTTGACCGGCGCGAGCGCCGCGTGTCTGACCATCTACGACATGTGCAAGGCGGTCGATCGCGGCATGGAGATCGTCGACGTGCGCCTGCTGCACAAGGAGGGCGGCCGCTCGGGCGTATGGGACCGCGCAGAGCGTCAGGCCGCTGCTGTTGAGTCCGTGGCCGCTGACGGTGCCGCACCCGCGAGCACACCCGTCGCCGTCGCGCCCGCAGCTCCCACTCCGGCCGTCCCCGCGATCGCGTTTATCGGCTACCAAAACTCGGGCAAGACCACGCTTGTCGAGAAGGTTATCGCCGAGCTCACCCGACGCGGCCTGCGCGTGGGCTCGCTCAAGCATCATGGGCATCACGGCTTTGATATCGATGTGCCCGCTAAGGACACCTGGCGCCATCACCAAGCCGGCTCCAAGCACGTGGGCCTCATCTGCGCCACGCGCTGGGCGGAGTACGCCGACACGCGCGAGGAGGACGAGATGCCCGCGCGCGAGCTGCTGTCGCGCTACAACGATGTCGACGTGGTGATCATCGAGGGCTACAAGACCGAGGGCTTCGACAACATCGTGGTCGCGCGCTCCGGTGTCGACCGTCTGCGCGGCAAGAGCTCGCTCGACCTGGTCGACGGTCACACGCTGGCCCTTGCCTGTAACGAGGCCCTGGCGCGTCAGGCCTTCGACGCCGGCTTTGCGACCCGAGCCATCAACATCAACGACGCCCGAGCCATCTGCGATTTGATTCAAGACTATCTCGCCTAAAACCTGCCAAAAAGGGACAGGTTTATTTTGGCAGGTTTTATCTGGGCAAACGTCACTTCCACCACAAAGGGGACAGGCACCTTTGTGGTGGTTTTGGCTCGGAGCTGCTTTAAGGTGCCATAATCGCATAGGAAAACACTTTCCAGGGAGGTTCCATGTCAAAGCTGTGCTTTATGCGCCACGGTCAGACGCTTTTTAATCTGCTTCGCCGTAAGCAGGGCTGGTGTGATTCGCCGCTTACCGAATTGGGAATCGAGCAGGCCAAGGCCGTGGGCACGACGCTGCGCGAACGCAGCCTTACGTTCGACCATGCCTACAGTTCAACATCCGAGCGCGCGTGCGACACGCTCGAGCTGGCATTTCCCGGTCAGCCCTACGAGCGCGTCAAAGGCCTTAAGGAATGGAACTTTGGCAAGTTTGAGGGTGCGAGCGAGGATTTGAATCCGCGCCTGCCCTACGGTGATTTTTATAAGCAGTATGACGGTGAGGGCGAGGTTGAGTTTCGCGAGCGCATGATGGCGACCATCACCGAGCTCATGCAGCGTCCCGGGCACGAGAGCGTGCTGTGCGTGGGCCATGGCGCCGCAGTGGCTCAGGTCATGCGCACCGTGGGCGTGGATCCGCTCAAAATGAAGAACCGTATCGGCAACTGCTGTGTGCTCGAGCTCGATTTTGACCCTACTACCAGCACGTTTGCCTTTGCAGACCTCTACAACCCCTACGGCATCCCACGCGAGTAGTCGCTAAAACCACCACAAAGGGGCCAGTCTCCTTTGTGGTGGTTTTGCCGTTCGCGGGCGTTTTTCTGCCGTTCGGCGGACTTTCACGTAGACTGGGGTTACGCGGCGTGCAAGTTTCGTGCACAATCACACCCGTGCTTACAAGTTTGTTACTCCTCGGGAGGCATCACTTGCGCATAATAGAAGACGAGGAATAGCGCCCCGTCGTCTAGCGCCGATGTCCGAGGAGTTTTTTCATGCTCATTTTAAAGAAGATCAACAATAACGTTGCTCTCGCCGCCAGCGATGACGGCCGAGAGGTTGTTATCTTTGGCAAGGGCATCGGTTTCCACGACATGCCCTACGAGCTTTCCGACGAGTCGCTCATCCAGCGCAAATTCTATAACGTCCCCGAGAGCCTGCAGGACATGGTCGGCACCCTTCCCGATGACGTGCTGCTCGCGGCAAGCGATATCGCCTGCTTCGCGGCGCAGCAGCTCGGCTGCAAGCTGTCCGGCGGCCTTCCCTTTATCCTGGCAGATCACCTGCAGTTTGCCGTCCAGCGCGACGACGACCAGCTCAACGCGCCCAACCCGCTCGAGCACGAGGTGGCCTTCATCTACCCGCGCGAGCTCCAGATTGGCCAGGCGGCACTTGCCATCGTGCAAAAACACACCGGGGCTGTGCTCGGCCAAAACGAGGCTACGAGCATCGCGCTCCACATCGTCAACGCCGAGGTCGACGGCATGGGCCGTGCCAAGGACATGGACTTCATCATGAAGAGCACCCGCGTGCTCGACGAGGTGACTCATTCCGTGGAAAAGCAGCTCGGCTGCTCGCTCGACACGGCGTCGTATAGCTACATTCGCTTTCTTGCGCACCTGCGCTTTTTGGTCCGTCGCCTTGTTAAAGGCAACTGCACGCAGACCGAGAACTCCTCGCTGTTCATGCAGGCCGCCCGCGACTTTCCCGAGGCCTACCAGTGCGCCTACGCCATCAACCGCGTCTTCGAGAAAGAGTTCAACCAGAGCTGTTCGGACGAGGAGCTCCTGTATCTGATGATGCATATCAACCGTCTGCGATCGAGCTCGCAGCCCGAGTAACACGCGCCGCCAGCCCGGCGGCAATCGCAACAATTCTTTTTGGTTTCTAGCTGCGGGCAAGGTACCGGCTCGCGGTAGGGGATATTATTGTCGAAATTTGGAAAAGAGAGGACAGATCATGGCAGGTAAATACGACGATCTTGCTGCCCAGATCGTAGAGCTGGTTGGCGGTAAGTCCAACGTCAAATGCGTCGCACACTGCATTACCCGCGTTCGTTTTAAGCTCAAGGACGAGTCGAAGGCCAATGACGAGGCAATCTCCGAGCTACCCAACGTCATCAAGGTCATGCACGCCAACGGCCAGTACCAGGTTGTTGTGGGCAACATCGTCGAGGACGTCTACGACGCCGTTCTCAAGGCCGGCGGTTTTAGCGACGGCGGCGCCGTCGACGCCGATGACGACGATGCCGCTCCCAAGGGCGTTACCGATGTGATCATCGACCTCATCTCGGGCATCTTCGCCCCCATGCTCGGCACCTTCGCCGCTGCCGGTATCATGAAGGGCCTGCTGGCGCTCGCTACCTTCCTGGTCCCGAGCTTTGCTAACGACGGCGCCTACACGCTGCTCTACACCGTCGCCGACGGCATGTTCTACTTCCTGCCCGTGGTGCTTGGCTTTACCGCGGCCAAGAAGTTCAAGATGAGCGAGTTCAACGGCATGGCCATCGCCTTTGCTTTGGTGTACCCCACCATGGTTGCCTTGACCTCGGGTGAGGTTGTCGGCTCCGTCGAGCTCGGCTTTGCCGGTACCTTCTCTTGGTACACCACGTTCCTGGGCCTGCCGCTCATCATGCCCGCCTCGGGTTACACCAGCTCCGTTATCCCCATCCTGCTCATGATCTGGTTCGGCTCTACCCTCGAGCACTGGGTTAAGAAGTGGATGCCCGCTTCTATGAAGATGTTCTTCACCCCGCTGATCGTCGTCACCGTCACCGTCACCCTTGGCTACCTGGTCATTGGCCCCATCGCCACGCTCATCACCAACCTGCTCGGTGAGCTCTTCGCGCTGCTGTTTGGCCTGCCCATGATCGGTTCCATCTTGGGTTGCACCCTCGTCGGTGCCTTCTGGATGTGCCTGGTCATCTTTGGCTTCCACTGGTCCCTCGTGCCCATCGCGCTGGTCAACCTGTCCACTCTGGGCTACGACTACGTTCTGGGCTCCGTTATCGCCCACTCTTTCTCGCTGGGCGCCGTGCTCTTTGCCATGTATCTCAAGAACAAGGACGAGAAGTTCCGCGGCATCGCACTGCCGGCCATGATCTCCGCCTTCTTCTTTGGCGTCACCGAGCCCGCTATCTACGGTGTTGCCCTGCCCGATAAGAAGGCCTTCATCAACGCCAGCATCGGTTCTGCCGTGGGCGGCCTCATCATCGGCATCTCCGGCGCCGTGGTGTGCATGTCCGGCGGTCTGGGCGTCTTCAACTGGCTGTCCTTCATCGATCCCTCCGGTGTTAACGGCATCAACCACATGATCTGGGCTATCGTTGCCTCGCTCGTGGGTGCCGCCGTGGGCTTCGCAATCGAGTTTGTCACCTACAAGCCCGAGGCTGCCAAGTAGCCCAAACGACAAAGACTCGGTACCAGGCCGGCGGGGACAAGCGCCCTGCCGGCTTTTAAAACCTGCCAATAAGGAACAGGTTTATTTTGGTCGGTTTTATCTGGGCAAACGTCGTCTCCGTCAGCTCCGTCCGCATATCTTAAGCCGGCATAGTTTCGATGGGTCGGTCCGTGCGCGTCCCGCAACATGCCTCGCCACGAAACCGGCCTATCTACTACGTTTAGGTGGCAGGGACTAACCACACGGCGGTTTTCCGAAAACCGTCAAGCCTTCTACCTGCGGTTTTATTATTGACAATTGCGGTGTGGTCGGTGATTTGCGGTAAAACGTAGTAGATAGGCCGGTTTCGTGGCAGCGGTTCCTGCGCGGACCCCGAGCAGGACGCAAATTGGTCCTGCGGACGCCGTTTCGGCGCCCGTGCAACATCCCAACACGTACGAAAGGAGCCAACATGGCTTTTCCCGATGGATTTCTGTGGGGCGGCGCCACTGCCGCCAATCAGTGCGAAGGCGGATACAACGAGGACGGCAAGGGCCTCGGTGTCCCCGACATCATGACTGGCGGTACGGTCTCCGAGCCGCGCCACATTACCGACGGCATTCTGCCCCAGTACCACTATCCCAGCCACGAGGCCGTGGATATGTACCATCATTATCTCGACGACATCAAGCTCTTTGGCGAGATGGGCTTTAAGTGCTACCGCATGTCCATCAACTGGAGCCGCATCTTCCCCAACGGCGACGAGGCCGAGCCCAACCAGGCCGGCATCGAGTTCTACCGCCGCGTGTTCCAGGCCTGTCAGGAGCAGGGCATCGAGCCCATGGTCACCCTTAGCCACTACGAGCTGCCCTATGGCCTGTCCAAAAACTACGGCGGCTGGAAGAATCCCAAGCTCATCGATTTCTACCTCAACTACGCCCGCACCGTCATGACCGAATACAAGGGCCTGGTGCGCTACTGGCTCACCTTTAACGAGATCAATTGCCTGCTCATGGGCGGCTTTGGCGGCGTGATGGGCGGCGGCATGGTGCCCGAGGCGACTGACACGCCCATGGCCTTTGGCGACTGCGACTGGGACGATCCGCAGGCGCGCTTCGATGCCCTGCACCACCAGTTCCTGGCGAGCGCCAAGTGCGTCACCATGGGCCATCAGATCGATCCCCAGAACAAGATCGGCTGCATGATCGCCGGCAACGCCTGCTATCCGCACACGTGCAACCCGGCCGACGTCCTGGCCGCCCAAAAGCAGCAGCGCGAGATGAACTTCTACTGTGGCGACGTGCAGGTGCGCGGTGCGTATCCCTCGTGGGCGCCCAGCGTGTGGCGCCGCGAAGGCGTGCACGTGGAGGTCTCGCCCGAGGACGCTGCCACGCTGGCCGCCGGCAAGGTCGACTTCTACAGCTTTAGCTACTACATGAGCGCCACGGCCACGGCTGACCCGGTGCTGTTGGAGCAGGGCAACATCTTTGGTGGTGCCGGCAATGAGTACCTCAAGAAGAGCGATTGGGGTTGGGCGATCGACCCCGAGGGCCTGCGCTACTACCTGGAGGAGGTCTACGACCGCTACCAGGTGCCGCTGATGATCGTCGAGAACGGCCTAGGCGCGGTGGACGAGGTCGAGGCGGACGGTTCGATTCACGACAGCTACCGCATCGAGTACCTGCGCGAGCATATCAAGCAGATGGAGATTGCCATCGAGGACGGCGTGGACCTGATGGGCTACACCATGTGGGGCTGCATCGATTTGGTGAGCGCCTCGACCGGCGAAATGAAGAAGCGCTACGGCTTCATTTACGTCGACAAGGACAACGACGGCAACGGCACGCTTGCCCGCAGCCGCAAGGACAGCTTCTTCTGGTACAAGAAGGTCATCGAGTCCAACGGCGCCGACCTGGCCTAGCCAAGTCTCAACCAGCGTAAACGCCGCAACCACCACAAAGGGGGCAGTGCACCTTTGTGGTGGTTTTTGCTTTGGTAGATGTGTGGGGCATGCCTTACAATCTACCAAGTAGTTCATGCTGGGCGGAAAGACGGAAGGGGCTCGATGCGACCCTAGTCAGGCATACGGATAGATTGAGCCAATGGACAGCGGATGAATGGACGCTGCCCGCTATTCGTATGCGATAAGGAGCACCCATGCCCACATCTGTATTCCCAAAAGTCCGCTCGTCGCTGTCCGCGCAGGCTAAGCGTCTGGTGGCAATGCGCTTTCTCATCTACACCGGCTTCCAGACCAGTTACTTTATCGGCGTCATCGGAACGCTTACCTATGCGGACGGCGCCTCGGTCGTCGCGACGTCGCTGGCCGTTCTGTTTATGAACGTCTTCGTGGTCCTGGGGTCCTTTGCGGGCGGTGCGGCGCTCGACGCCTGGGGTCCGCGCCGCCATTTTATGCTGAGCATCGTCGGCACGCTGGCAACGGGCGCGGCGATCATCGCCTTTGGCAGCGCGACCGGAACGGTCCTTGCCGGCGCAGTACTCTTGGGTTTTGTGATGGGGTTCGCCCAGCCCATCGCCACGTCCTACCCGGCATACCTCACCGACGACCCGGTCGAGCTCAAAGACATCAACTCTGCCATCACCATGTTCTCCAACGTGAGCATCATCGTCGGCCCCACGCTGGGCGGCTTTGTGGCGGCTGCAGCATCGTCGCGCGCGGTGTTCGTGCTCATGATGCTGTTCACCCTGCTTGCATTCATTGCCGGCTGGGGCTTTAAGCCGCAAACAGGTCGCGTCGCCGGACGGGAGAATGCCGATTCGGCAGAGGAGGGGGAGCGTGCGGGACAAAGCCCCAACCTCAGCACGTCCGCCCGCGCCACCTTCGCGACTAGCATCAAGACGGTCTTCACCAACAGCGTCCTCGCCCTGCTCTTCTGCATCATCTTCCTCTCGAACTTTGGCTACGGAGCCTTCGATCCGCTGGAGTCGTTCTTCTATCGCGACGTCCTGCACGTCGGCGTCGAATGGATGGGCTGGCTCTCGTCGGCCTGCGGCGTGGGCGCAGTGCTGGGCGCCGTGGTCGCGCTCCGCATGCCGCCGCGCCTCGTCAGCCTTAAAACGCTGCTCGTGGCGCTTATGTCCGTGGGCCTGGGAAGCCTGCTTTACGTGGGCACGCCGTACGTGGGCGTGGCCCTTATTGGTCAGATCGCCCTGGGCGTGGCCTGGGGCGTCGTCAACCCGCTCCACAACACCATCGTGCAAACGACAGCGCCGCTCGAGCAACTCGGCCGCGTCAACTCGGTCATGGGCTTTGGCAACATGTTCGCCGGCGTGGCCCCGCTGGCGATTGCTCCGTGGCTGGCAGCAACATTTGGCGTGCAGCAGACGCTCGTAGGCTCGGGCTTGGTCGTGACGGCGGTCCCAGCAGCGCTGCTATTGTTTGGACGCGGACACTTGGATCGTGCTGCAGAGCAGTAAAAACCGTCACAACATTCGATGAAAATCGCGATTTTGCCGAAAAACGTCGAATGTTGTGATGGATTGTTCTGAGGCCCGAGCACCACAAGCCGCCACAAAGGGGTTAGGCACCTTTGTGGTGGTCGGGTACTAACGGCCCGCGCATTGGTATACCATGTACGCCACTTACGACTACAGCCAACACCGCCGCGCTACTCAGAAAGGCCCCCATGGACACAACCTTCAGCCACACCAAAGCCGTGTTTTGCGATATCGACGGTACGCTGCTCACGAGCCGGCACACGGTGTCCCCGCGCACCGTGGCGGCGATCCGCGCCCTGCGTGAGCGCGGCGTGCTGTTTGGCCTGTGCACCGGGCGCGACGCCCACGCGACCGAGGCCATGTACGAGCTCTGGGGCATCGAAGGCCTGGTGGACGTGCTGGTGGGCTGCGGTGGCGCCGAGGTCATCGACCGCGCGCACGACATCAACGAGCTGAGCTATCCGCTGCCGGGGGAGACTATCGCGCGCATCTGCAAGCACATGGCGGACCTGCCGGCAACGCCCGTCTGCCCCCGAGACGGCGTGTTCTACGTGCCCGAGAGCAACGCGTGCGTTGAGCACCTGTCGCGCGTCGACTGCGTGCCCTACCAGGTGGTCGATTTTGCCGAGTTTTTGCGCGAGCCACAGCCCAAGGTGATGTTTACCATGGCGCCCGAGGTAATGCCGCGGGTGATTGAACGGGCGTCGACGTTCGCCGATGACACTGTTAAGGCGGCGGCTCTGCAAACCACGCAGCGGCTCTACGAGTTCATGGATCCGCGCGTGTCCAAGACGCGCGGCCTTGTGAGCGTGGCGGAGCTCAACGACATGGAGCTCCAGGACATCTGCGTGTTTGGCGATGCCGATAACGACACCTGCATGGTGGCCGACGCCGGCGCGGGCGTGGCTATGGCAAACGGCAGCGACGCCACCCGCGCCGCTGCGGACTATGTAACCGCCAGCAACGACGAAGATGGCATCGCGATCTTTATCGAGGAACATCTGCTGTAGCGATCGAGCGAGAGACACCGCAAAGGGGACAGGCGCCTTTGTGGTGGTTGGCTCTAAGGCTGGCAGGCTGGACATCATAAGCGTCCCAACAATCGATGGTTTTCCGCAAAAGAGCGATTTCCATTGATTGTTGGGACGCTTTTTTGTGTCGAGGAGTTGCTTGCGAACTTAAATGGTGATGTATAAACATCGCTGCATATGTGTCTGCCTGCAGAAATAGACCACCTAGCAGGTAGGTCGTTGTGCCAGTAAACACTCTACCGTTTACTGGCGAAAAATGACCGTTCATAGATTGAGTGGGTTAAAACAAAATGTTGTACAAATAACAACAAAGTGTCAGCTGTCTAAAATGGATAACAAATCTACCTGCATTTTTCCAAAAGAAAACGCGAATAAAGCACTGCATAGTTTGAAAAAATGTCAAGGAAAAAGCCAGCCGAGAATGAAAAATGTAAAAATCTGGCTTTTCATTGTTTAAACAAAGAGTAATAATATGCCTATCGTGCGCGGCAATTATAGGTTGCGCGCTCAAGGCTAATCGTGAAAGAGCAAGATCGCGGTCTCTTGGGGAGGAGACATCGATGAAAGCAAATTCAGAAAAAACTAAGCAGAGTAATAAAGCGACACGCCGTGTACTAGCAGGTGTTTTGTGCGGCGCTTCCGTTTTGAGCCTGGTGCTGTCGCTCGTCATGCCCCCGATCTCGCAGGCCATTGCCAACGACGCCCAGACAGATTCTACCGAGGAAACTGTGATGGGGGGGGTTCCTCAAGTGAGTCTACTGATGTAGACAGCACTGCGACCGGGGATACCGAAAAGCTGAATAGCGACGATGCAGAGGGTGACGAAGCCGACCCTTCAAATGGTGTTGAGCAGGGTCAGTCTGGGGATCAACCTGAAGGTAAGCTGAAGGTCGAAGATAACGAGCCGGCAGATGGCAACGCTGTGATGGCGGCCACGGAAGGCGAGCAAACCGAAGCGGCGCCCGACGAGATAAAAAACCTTGACGATTTAAAAACCAAGTTGGCGAATGCAAGCGGTGTTGCTAGCTTCAAGCTTATGAATGATGTCGAGACCAACGAGACAATCGCGCTTAGCAAGGACGGCAGCAATATCACGCTGGATTTAAATGGCTGCAAAATTAAGCATACAAGTCAGAACCAGCCCCTATTCAACATAACCGGCGGTGCAACGTTGACTGTCAAGGACGGTCAGCAAGTTGCCGCGACAGAGATTACGACTTCTCAAACAAATAAATGCGGCAATCTCGCTTTAATGGAATACGATACTTCCAATGGCATTCCGACTGGCCTTACCTACTACGTAACCGAATCGGTCGCAAGCGGAACCCGTACAACCGAGACTCTTAAGGCGTATAAGGCTCATGTCAAGGGTGCCATCGTGGCGTGCTCAGGCTCAAAGGACTTGAGGCTCATCGTAATCAATAGCGGTGGCCACCTCAATCTTGAGAGTGGCATGATTACGCAGGATAAAAACAACTGTGTCAAAAATTTGGTGTACGCAGCGGGCAGTTCGGCCATCAGTGTGGACGGCGGGTATGTCTGCGGCGGATATTGTCCGGAAAACGCCGCTGGTGCGGGTATTTCTGTCGAGGAGAACTCAACTCTTGACATCTCTGGCGGCGTAATCGCTGGTAACTATGCCCCCAGTGGCGGCGGCGTTTATGCCCGGAATTCTACGGTAAACATGGTTGACGGTATTATCTCCGGTAACGGTACAAATAATAATCAATTCGGTTATGGCGCGGGAATTTGTGCTGAGTACTCTAATGTGAACATTACGAATGGTTACATTACTAACAACAGTTATCAGCACTATATCGATCAAGAAGGCAACACGAAGCATCTCGGTAACGGTTGCCACGGTGGCGGTGGTATTGCTGCTTGGAATGGCGGCAGTCTCACAATTGTAGGCGGCTACATCACGGGCAACTACTCTGCCGAGGCTGGCGGCGGCGTTTATGCTGGCGTTTGGAATAAACCTCTTTCCGGATTTACGTTTTCTGGTGGAATCATCGCCAGCAATGTGGCGCAAAACTCAGAGGGTGGCGGCATCCGTATCGCTGCGCCTACAGTTGGCGAATTTAATGTGAGCGACAATAAAGCCTACATCACTAACAATACGACCAATACCACCAACGACTGGGGCGGCGGTGGCGTATTCGTCCAGGGCAGCAGCGACAACAACGTTCAGCCGGCAAGCCTCGGGATATATAACGCGCTGATTACCAACAATCATGCCAATGGCTTTGGCGGCGGGTTTGCCGCTTGCCCGACTGGTAAGACTGCCATTACCGATACCAATGGCATCGCGGTTTTCGGTAATTCTGACGGTAATTCTGGCGGTGGTTATAACCGATCGGGCGGCACTAACGGCAAGAACGAGGACCGGGATGCCGACCCGAACGGGAACGGCGGCGAAATAACCCCAGATTTTATAAGTGCCGGTCATAAGGACCTTTTCCTAGTTCACGACTCTAACAATTCTGAAAATAATCCGTATATCGCAGCCGTAACTGGCCAGATGCTTGGTGGCGGAGCTGCCAATTGGTCGGGCACGATCGACGACAATACGTCAACGTCTATCGGCAAGTACGAGGGCGCTCAGGCTAAGTACTTGATTGGCCTTAAATCTGATCCGATTAAGGAGGATAAGGATGCCGCTACCGCGGCTGCGACCCTCTACATCACGGGCAACAAATCCAACATCCACGGTGGCGGCATCATGACCAACGGCGACGTTGTCGCCGGCTCCACCCAAGAGGTCAAGGTTTACCCCAAGATGAAGCTCAATGGCACCAAGGTGCTGACGGGCCGCACGCTTGGTACGGGAGAATTTAAGTTCCAGCTCTTGAAGCCGGGCAAGGATGGTAAGGCCCCTAGCTTTAATGATGGCAAATTGCAGCTCAATGACTGCTCGGTGGTCGATACGGTGGAAAACGATGAGAAAGGAATTTTCACCTTTGACCTGGGTGAAGTCTATGCCGACGCCGACCTTGTTTACTACTTGGTAGAGGTTCCGGGCACGGACAAGGACGTGACTTACGACAAGACTATCTACAAGATAGATCCTACGGTCGTAAAGGATGAACGCAAGTCGCATGAGGTGCTTGATATCCGATACACGTATTACAAGGTCAATAGTGTGGTGATTACTACAATCGCCGCTAATGGTGCTACGTCTGATACTACGGTTAATCCAACAACCGTAGGTGACGTTGCAAGCGTCGAGCTAACAAAATCAACGACTTTCACCAACGCATACACCAAGTACGATTCGAAGGGCTCCTGGACTCCCAAGGCGACTAAGGTCGTTGAGGGTGGCGAGATGAAGAAGTTTACGCTCGAGTTTGCGGATAACGAGAACTTTACGGACGACAGCGTCAAGACCGTCTCGACCACTGCCGGTGGCGACAATCCTCAGACCCAGGACTTCCCCACGATTAATTACACGCTTGACAGCTTGAAGCAGAGTGAGACTGATGTTCCGGGCCGTGGCGCTTCCAAGACCTTCACGTACTATATGCGCGAGAAGAACGATAGCTCGATTTTCTCGCATTACAAGTTCGATAATTCGGTCTACAAGTTCACGGTTGTTGCAAAGGACAATAACAATGGGAACATCAGCTGTAAGGTGACCTACATGAGGG
>DBFCNY010000220.1:0-9049 GCA_048298285.1 Collinsella sp. | reverse complement strand
TGAACTGATACGTCTCGCCATCATCGGCGTCATAGGACACGCGAACGGCATTGGACTTGATCGTGATGCCGCGCTCGCGCTCGATATCCATGGTGTCGAGCAGTTGCGACTCCATATCGCGCTCGTCGACGGTATGGGTGAGCTCGAGGATGCGGTCACTGATCGTGGACTTGCCATGGTCGATGTGCGCAACGATCGAGAAGTTGCGGATGTGGGAAATGTCAATTGAAGTATTCATGCGGACTATCTTACCCGAGCGGTACAAAAAATGGAGCCTGTTCCATAAAACAGGCTCCATTTATGCGCGTAATCTGTGTGGTGTGAAATTTACAACTTAGGCGTTGATGCTGTTCACGAGCTTGGCAAGACCGGACTTGCGGTTGGAAGCCTGGTTCTTGTGGATAACATGCTTGGCGGCAGCCATGTCGAGACGCTTGGTGACGGTCTTGAGGGCAGCCTGGGCCTTCTCGGCGTCGCCCTCGGCGACGGCGGACTGGACGTGCTTGGTCAGCGTCTTGAGCTCGGACTTGACAGCCTTGTTACGCATGCGAGCTGCCTCATTGGTGCGGATACGCTTCTTCTGAGACTTGATGTTTGCCACTTCTGGAGTTCCTTTCGAGTTCCTTGCAAAAAATGTATGACACCTCTGAGACACGGTGAGGTCATGCAAGCGCCTACTATAGCACGCTCCCCCTCAAAGGGATAGAACGAATTTGTCAAATAGGCAGGTATCATCACGATTTTCTCAAGATGTTCGTAATCCAGAGCAAAAGCGCGGTCTGGGAATCGGCCGAGCCCTTCAGTGCGAGCTCCACATCGACCGCGCCCTCGAGCGCAGCGACAAGCTCCGCCATCGAAAAGCGGCGTGCCCAGGTCAGGTGATTCTTGACCTGCCAGGCCTGAAGCTTGAGTGTCGCGGCGAGCTCACGCCCCTGCCCGCGAGAGTCGAGCGCCTTGGCGACGATCAACTCGCGGATGCGACCGCATAGCAGCGTGTAGGTCCACACATAGCTCTTGGCGGGCAGCAGCCCAAAGAGCTCGAGCGACCGGCGCATATCGCGGGCCGACACTGCGTTGAGAAAGTCCCAGGGCTGAACTTCGGCCGTGCGCACGATCCAGCGCTCCACATCGGCAAGCTCAATTTGTGGCGCCTCGACCATCTGGGCAAGCTTGGTCAAGTCGTTATCGAGCATACGAGTGTTCTCGCCCGAGCGCGAAACGAGCTCCTCGGCGGCGGCCGTAGAGATGGACTTTCCGTGCTGCGTCGCCATCTGCTGCACGCGGCGCGGGAGCTCCCAGCGCTTGGTGCCCGAACAGTCGATCACGGCCTTCTTGTCAATCTTGGCGATTGCCTTATACAGGCGCGTATTCTTGGCAAGTGAGTCGGCAATAATGAGACAGACCGTCGTGGGGCTGGGACTTGCGAGGTACTCGACAAGCGGTTCCGAGACCGCCTTGGCAAGCTTGGAGCAGCCGTCGAGGATCACCAGGCGAAACTCGCTGCCCATGGGAAAGGTATTGAGCGAGCCGATGATCGACTCGATATCGGGATCTTTCGTCATGTCGCGTTCATCGAGGTTGAACTCAACCATACCCGACTTTTCCAAGCGAGCTTTCATACGCGAGACGGCGTGGTCGCGCTTGACCCCATCGCTACCGACGATCAGATATGCCGGCAGCAGACCGGTTTCGGACATTGCGCTCCCCTCTCGCAGGCTCTCATGTTTGTACCGTGCCATTTTAGCCCAGGGGTTGGTCCCGCGCCAACGACGGCATCACGGTCGCTGGCATCGCATGGCAAAGCCCTTCGCGGTCGGCGTGACGGTAATGTCGCCGTGTTCGATGGTGCATGCGAACGCACCACCCGCTTCCTTAACTGCATCGATGCAGGCATCCGACGGATGGCCGTAACGATTCCCCTCGCCGGCGCTCGCGATAGAGAGCTCGGGCTTAAGCGTTTCCAGCAGGTCTGTGTCGACGGAAACTTTTGAGCCGTGATGCCCCAGCTTGAGCACATCGATATCGCCCACCTCCTGTACAAACTCGCGCTCCTGATCGAGCTCGGCATCACCAGTGAGGAGCATACGCAGGCTCTTGCCTTCCCGAGCATAGGAGAGCAGCAAGACAAGCGAGTCCTCATTACCCTCGCCATCCACCGTATCAAACGGCCACATCACACGAGCCTGAAATGCGCCGATATCAACCGTGTCTGCACGGGCCACCTGCCGATACGTTACGCCGGAGCGATTCAGGACCTCAGCAGGCGCACCGTCCAGCGCATCGGCTGCAACCGCAATGGTTCCAACCGAAAACTGATCGAGCACGTCGGGAAGGCCACCCCAATGGTCTTCATCCCAATGCGCCACGAAGACGACGTCGATATGGTGGACGTTATTGCGAACCAACGCCGACACCACGCGCTCATCGAGCCCGCAGTCGACGAGCGCCACGGCGATACCCTGACGAACCAGAATCGCATCGGCCTGGCCAACATCGAGGACCGTCACCGAAGGCGGCGCGCATCGATCCCAATAGACATACGGAACACCCGCTGCAAGCATCAAACACAGCAGCCCCACTGCCATGCTCCGTGCGCGGGGGCGTGGCCACCAGACCAAGAGGACCGCCAGCACAAACGGCACCACGTATACCAAGGGCGTATCGGGCGGCACGCTTACGGATGCACCCGGAACGGTAGCAAAGAGCTGCTCAAAGAAAAGGGCGCAGCGAGCGACAATCATGGGTACCACGAGCGCCCCGTGACGCAAAAGCGGAACAAGCGAGCAGGGTGCCAGCACAACCGACGATGCGAGCAGCACGCTTATCACCGGACCGATCACGGCATTTGCAAGCGGGGCAATGAGCGAAAACGTCCCAAATGTGGGAATGGTTACGGGAAGTGTCGCGAGTTGTGAGCACAACGTGACAGACAAAACGCTGGCGACACCCGATGGCACACCCAGCTCGCCCAAGGCGTAGGTGGCGTAGGGGCAAAAGCAAAGGATGGCAAAAACACTGGCGCACGAAAGCTGAAAGCCCATTTCGAACAGCACTGTCGGCCGGAGCAACACAAAGATTGCCATGGTCAAAAATAGAGCCGAGAGGCCATGCTGACGACGCCCGGCGCCGTTGGCGACAAGCGACGCCGCCACCATAGAGCACGCGCGCACGGCCGAGGGCGAAGCGCCCGTAAAAACGGCATAGGCAGCGAGGGCCAGCACCAACAGCCCCCGCTGAAGCCCACGAGAGAGACGCGTCTTTTGCAGTGCGCTCTCAATCACAAAACCGACGATGGCAAGATGGCTGCCCGAGACGGCGACGAGATGTGCGGTGCCCGTTACCGAAAACCAGTCGCCCGCCGGCTGGGCGCGCAGCTCGGACGAGCGTCCACAGACAACGCCGGCAATGAGCGAGCGCGCTGGATCGGTCGCGGGCGCGATAACGGCAAGGAGCTCGTTTCGAAGCCAAGACAACGGGCCTGGAGGGCCCTCGTCGATCGATACCAACCGGACGACTTTAACCTTTCGAAGCTCGCCCCGAAGCACGCGTGAGCGCCCATACGCATCATTCTCAAAGCGCGAAATTCGACCGATAGCACGTACATGCGAACCGGCGCCAAGCTCGCGATCACACGACAGCCGTACCTGACCCAAACGCTTTTCGCCCGCATACGCATCACAGGTATAGGAGTACGCACCGTCATTGATGGACGGGTCGCCGTACACAACAAACTCGAGACTGCTCGCAGCCCGATTATCCAACGCCCTCGAAGCGCGCAGCGCCCCTATCACCCAACCCGCGGACACGACCGCTCCCGCCACGAGGCCGAGGGCCGCGGCATACAGCCATCGCCTCCACCGCACAAGGCGCATGCAGGACCGAGCCAATACGATGCACCCTGCTGCCGCAACGGGAATGGCCATAAGCAATGTGACGGGCGCCGCCCGCTCTCCCAGCAGCGCATCGGCCGCCATGTTAAGCACTAACCCACAGCTCGCACACAAGCCGGCACAAAGGGCTATCGCCCACGGCATCAATGGGCGCGGTGGCATCACATGCTCGCGCTCGGTCGCACTCATACGCAGATGCAATCTTTAATTTTGGCGAGTTTCTTCTCACCGATCCCCGATACGCGCATAAGGTCATCGACCGAGGCAAAGGCCCCGTTTTGCGTCCGTTCGTCGATAATTGACTGGGCCATAGAAGGCCCGATGCCCGAAAGCGTCTGCAGCTCCGCCGCACTTGCCGTATTGATATTCACAAGTCCCGACGAAGACCCTGTACCAGGGGTCGTGGAAGCACTGCTTTCGGCGGCGCCGACGGCCGCAGCCGTTTGTTGCTCCCCTACCGTCGGCACATAGATCTTTTGACCATCGGTGATCTTGGACGCACGGTTAAGAACCGTCACATCCGCCTCGGCCGTAAGCCCTCCGGCGGCATCAATCGCCTGGGACACCCGTGCTCCATCTTTAAGCCGGTACACGCCAGGCTTCACAACGGCGCCATCAACATCGACGTACACCTCGGCAGCAGAGGAGCTCTTGGCAGACGGCTCATCGGCATCGTCAGGAGAGGCATCCCCGGCCCCGCGCACATCCGAGGCGCTCGCCTCATCACTACGCTCAAACGATACGTCGCTGGAGTGACCACCAAAACCTGCCATCGCCAAGCCGCTCGCGGCGGCAATGACAACCAGGATCGCCACGACCATCGCCTTATGGCCGAGCAGCTTTTCTGCCCAGCGGTCCATCCGTTTAACCCGTTCGTGTTGCTCGCGCTGCGCCATAGCAAACACCTCCCAACACCATCGTGTCAGGAAACGAACGCCGCAGCCTCCGCACGCCCACACCGGTTTTCGCGGTCAAACCAAAAGCTGACCAAAACCTTGCGGAAAAGTGTCCATTTATTCAGGCACACGTCGACAAATGAACCGTTTATCGCCTAATGCCCAGATAGAAAAAGACCGACGATGCAAAATCACCGCCGGTCTATACACAACATTATTCGTGATCTTGGTAAATCTCACGTGGAGCGAGCTCGGAATGTTTGCGTTTTAAGGTCTTAGGGGCCTTATACGTGTTGCTCTCGAAGTCGATATACTCGGTCTGCTTGAGCAAGCGCTCAATCATCTCCTCGTGATCGAACAGCTCCCACGCCTCATGCACGGCATCGAGTTTGGCGTGCGTCTCGGGGCGGCGCGGCATAAAGAGCGTGCAGCAATCGGGAGCGGCCTCGGTCGAGATATCGAAGGTACCGATTTCCTCGGCACGCGCGATGATCTCCTGCTTGTCCGAACCAATCAGCGGGCGGAACACGGGGATCTTGACGGCCTCGTTGACGGCCATGATGTTCTCGAGCGTCTGGGAAGCAACCTGACCGAGCGATTCACCGGTCACAATAGCCTTGGCGCCCTCGATATGCGCAATGCGCTCGGCAACCGAATACATAATGCGACGGTACATGATCACGCGCAGGTTGCTGGGGCAGGTCACCGAGATCTCACGCTGACAATCGCCAAACGGCACCACGTACAGGCGGCCGATCTGGACACCCGGCTCAAGCGCACGGATGATGTCCTGCACCAAATACTCGCTCGTGTCGGGCGTCTGCGGACGACCGGAGAAATGTACCGGCACGCACACCGCGCCGCGACGCGCGAGCATCCAGGTCGCTACCGGAGAATCGATACCCGACGACAGTAGCGTCACGACCTTGCCGGCAGATCCCACCGGCAGACCGCCCACGCCGCGCTCGGAGCGAGCGTACACATAAACGCTACCCTGGACCACCAGCACGTGCACCATTGCGTCGGGGTCGTGCATCTGGACCTTTTTATCGGGAAACGCCTCGCACAACACCTCTCCCACCTGACGATTGATATCAATCGAGGTGAGCTCGTAGTCGGTGTTCGAGCGCTTGGCATGCACCTTAAACGACTCAAAGGGACCAAACTCGCGCAGCGCCTTCACGGCGGCGGCGCAGTACTCCTGCGGGTCGCGGTTCGTGTGATATGCCAGGGACACGCGAGCAACGCCGGGGACGGTGCGAATGACGCGCGCCGCCTCGTCGGCCTGATGCTCGTTAAAGGTCACGAGGATATAACCGGAAATTCGAGACACGGCATTCACGGAAAAGGCGGCCAAGGCCGCCTTGATGTTATCCATGAGGATATGCTCAAAATGTGCGCGGTTCTTGCCCTTCAGTCCAACCTCGTGATAGTGGACCAGGCAGACGCGGGCTGCCATTTAGGCTTCAGCAACCTTATGGCCGAGTGCCTTCTCGTAACGGGCCTCGTCGTAGGAGATGTCGCCGTCGACAATCTCGTCCATAGCCATCGAGATGGTATCGGCGCCGGAAAGCGCAATAGTGATGTCATCGACATCCTGGACGGCGAGCACGCGGTTGTGCTGGCCACGCAACATGCTGTTAATGTCGCAGGCGCGCTTGGAGGCAAGCGAGGCGAGCAGGAAGCGGTTGTGATCGGTCTTCTCCAGAAGATCGTCAATGCAAGGCTTTACAACGGACACGGACCTCAGATCCTTTCATGCATATCGAGAACGCGAACGAGCTCATCGGTCGCGCGGTCGAGATCGTCATTCACCACGACGTCGTCGTAGCGGTCGGCAAGGGCAAGTTCATCGGCGGCGTTTGCCATACGCAGCTCAATCGTCTCGGGCGTCTCGGTACCGCGACCGACCAGACGCTCGCGGAGCACCTCGAGCGAAGGCGGCTTGATAAAGATCAACACGGCCTCGGGGAAACGCTCCTTGACCTGCAGGGCTCCCTGGACATCGATCTCCAAGATCAGAGACGAGCCAGAGGCGAGCTTGGATGTGACCTCGCTCACCAAGGTGCCGTAGCAGTTACCGTGGACCTCGGCCCACTCAACAAACTCACCGTTTGCCACGCGGCGGTCGAACTCCTCGCGCGTCAGGAAAAAGTAGTTGACGCCGTCGACCTCACCTTTGCGTGGTGCTCGCGTGGTAGCCGAAACCGTCAGGCCCAGGTTCGAGCGACGCTCGCGCACACGAGTGACGAGCGTGCCCTTGCCTGCACCTGACGGTCCAGAAATCACAAAGAGCTTTGAATCCTGAGCGCTCACTTATTTGGTCAGCTGCTCGAGGAGCTGCTCGCGCTGGCGGACGCCGAGGCCCTGGACGCGACGGGTAGCGGAGATGCCGAGCTCCTCCATGATCTTGGCGGCCTTGGCCTTGCCATAACCGGGGAGAGACTCGATGAGGGTGGAAACCTTCATGCGGGAAGCGATGGGGTCATCGGAGTTGAGCACGGACTCGAGAGACTTCTCGCCCTTCTTGATCTGCTCGCGAAGCTCAGCGCGGGCGTGACGTGCGGCGGCAGCCTTCTCAAGAGCCTGCTTGCGCTGCTCGTCGGTAAGCTGAGGGAGTGCCATTCGAACCTCCAAATAGTTGGGTTATATCTGATGCAATAATTGGCATTTTAGCACGTCAAACGCACTAAATGCCCAATCGACGGCACCATAGGTTAGACGATACCTGCGAAAAGTGCAATATACGGAGGTTAAAGTTGAGCCCCTGACCTGCGATTCCACACAAAGGATGGGAAAGTTTTCGCAGGCACAGGGGCTAATTTGTGCTAATGAGACCCAAAAGTGGTGACTTGAGGGAATCTTTTAGGCGACGTTTTCGACCAGCTCGGCAACGATAGCGTCAAAGGCGGCAACCGGGTCGTCGGCACCGGTGATGGGTCGGCCCACCACGATATGGCTCGCGCCGCGCTCGATAGCCTGAGAAGGCGTCGCCACACGGGACTGGTCACCAAGGGCGGCACCCACCGGACGAACGCCCGGAGTCACGATCAACGCGTCGGGGCCGAGCAGCTCGCGCATGTCATGGGCCTCCATCGGCGAGCACACGATGCCGTCGATACCGTTGGCCTGGGCAAGCTTTGCCAGGCGGGCGGCCTCCTCGGCCACGGGTGACTCGACGCCGATCTCAGCCAGCGAATCCTGGTTCATGCTCGTGAGCACGGTGATGGCGACGAGCTTGGCGCGGTCCTCGCGCGCCTCCTCGGCACCCTCACGGCACGCAGCGAGCATAGCACCAGAACCCAGGCCGTGGACCGAGAGCAGGTCGGCACCGGCAAGCGAGGCCGAACGGGCGGCACCGCGCACCTGATGCGGAATGTCATGGAACTTGAGGTCGAGGAAGACCTTAAAGCCCAGGTCCTTGAACGTCTTGACGATCTCGGGCCCCTCGGCGTAATAGAGCGTCATGCCCACCTTGAGCCAAGCGGCATGACCAGAAAGCTCGTGGGCGAGCTCGAGCGCACGCTCACGGTCGCAGTCGAGGGCGACGATAACGCGGTCGCGGGCGTCGGTCTCTAGCATTCGAAAGCACCTACCAGCTCGTTGATGTCCTTCACGCCCTGGGACTCCGCCCAGGCCTCGAGCTCGTGCGCGATCTTAATTGAGGCGCACGGATCGACGAAATTGGCCATGCCGACCGACACGCAGGTGGCGCCGGCCAGGATAATCTCGGCCGCATCCTCGCCCGTCATGACGCCGCCGACACCGTTGATGGGGATATCGACGGCCTGAGCGACCTCCCAGACCATGCGAACGGCGATGTGGTGGCACAGCGGACCCGAAAGGCCGCCCTTGGGCTTGGCCACACGGGACTTGCGGGTATGAACGTCAATGGCCATGCCCTGGATGGAGTTGATGACCGAAAGGCCGTCGGCTCCCGCGGCCTCGAGAGCCTTGGCAATCTCGACGACGTTGACCGGCGCCATCTTTACGAACAGCGGCTTATCGGTCACCTTGCGGCAGGCAGCCATAACGGCAGAGGCGCCCTCGGGCGAGGAGCCCATGGCGGCACCGCCGGCAGCAATATTGGGGCAGCTCACGTTGATCTCGTAGCCGGCAGCCCAGGGGCACAGCTCGACATACATCTCGAGCGCGCGGACAAACTCCTCGACGGAATGACCGGCAACCTGGCAGATGACCTGGCAACCGTCCTTGGAAAGCTGCTCGAGCCACGGACCGGACTCACGGGCAAAGGCGGCCACG
>DBFCNY010000219.1:0-19831 GCA_048298285.1 Collinsella sp. | reverse complement strand
GTTCCCGAGGGAAAGGCTCAGCCGCCACCACAAAGACCGTAGGGACGGGAGCAGCTATACTACTCTCAGTAGTTAAGGGTCGCGGATTCGCCGCGTCACCGCTCTCAACAGGAGGTCTTTGTTTATGGCAGATCAGAAGCCGGTTGTCGGGATCATCATGGGCTCCAAGTCCGATCTGGGCGTTATGGAAGGTTGCACCGCCGAGCTCGAGGCACTGGGCGTGCCCTATGAGCTCGTGATTGCAAGTGCACACCGCACACCGGCGAAGGTCCATGAGTGGGCCTCGACCGCTGCCGACCGCGGCATCAAGGTGATTATCGCTGCCGCCGGCAAGGCTGCTCACCTGGGCGGCGTCGTGGCTGCGTTTACGCCGCTGCCGGTCATCGGCGTGCCTATGAAGACGAGCGATCTGGGTGGTATGGACTCGCTGCTGTCGATGGTACAGATGCCTTCGGGCGTGCCCGTTGCCTGTGTGGCCATCAACGGTGCCAAGAACGCTGCCATTTACGCCACGCAGATTCTGGGCGCATGCGACCCCGAGTACCGCAAGGTTATCGAGAAGATGAAGCAGGAGATGGCTGACGCCTAAGCGCTCTGCCAGTCCATTTGTAGCATAAGGAGAGCCATGTCCGACTATCAGGGAAAGCGTTTTTCGGCTTCTCGGATTCCCGATCCAGCCAAGTCGGGAGCAGCCCGCGCGCCGCAGCAGGGTCGGACATCCTCTCCTCAACAGCCGCGCGCGCCGCGCCCCGTGACGCCGGCGAAGCATCGCCGTCAGGATACGCTGGCTGCATATCATCCTTCGTCATACAGTACGGCCAAGAAGTCACCTCGCTCTTCGGCGCATACCGCGCCATCGAGCTATACCGAGCCGCCGCGCAAAAAGCGCCGCTCCGTCATTCCCATTCTGCTCATCATCATCGGCATTGGCCTGATCGTTGCTGCGGCCGCCATCTTTATCAACGCGCAGATTGGCTATAAGCAGGCGAGCGAGTCGTATCAAAAAATCGAAAAGCAATATGTGAGCGACAAGGACGCAAGCGGCGTGCCAATTATCGACTTCAATGCGCTTGCCCAGACAAATCCCGAGGTTGTGGGTTGGATTTACGCGCCCGGCACCAACATCAACTACCCCGTGGTGCAGACCAACAACAACTCCAAGTACCTCAACACGCTGTTCGACGGCACCGCCAATGCCTCGGGAGCCATCTTCTTGGATAGCGACGACACCGCGCCGGGTATGGTTGATCAGCAGACTACGATCTATGGTCACCACATGAACGACGGATCGATGTTCAACGTGATTTCGGACACCACTGATCAGGCGACGTTTGATAGCATCGAGTTTGTGTATTACATCACACGGGATGCTACGTATAAGCTGCGACCACTGGCGACCAAAGTTGTCGAGGACACGTATGCCAAGGCGCGCACGCCTAATTTTGATGGCGATGATGGGCTCAAGAACTACCTGTCCGAGATGCTCGACGGTGCTTCTGCCGTGGCGAGCGATGCCACCGATCGTGCCGCTTCGGCAACCAAGGTCGTAACGCTTGTGACCTGTCGTTCGTTATCGCTGAGCAACACACGTGCCGTCATGGTGCTCACGCCGGTCGAGGAATAAAGTGTCCGGGAGCCCCGTCCCAAAAAGACTACCCCGGAAATCAAAAGGAGATATGATGCTTGAAAGCGGCAAATCGATGCCTTCGGTTGATGCTTGGCTGCGCGAAGCCAAGGCCGATGTTTCGGCGGCTGATTGTGGGATGTACCTGACACACAATGGCGTGGTGCGTGCGACGCCTAAGTCCGAGGTGCGTGGGGTCGAGACAGATGGTGTGGCGCCTGGACATAAGGTGGGCGGCATGGTGTTTGGCTTCGATGCCGAAAAGGTGCAGGCTGCTATCGAGGCCACGAGCGCGATGCCGGGTATCGGCTATGTGCGCGTGTGGCTGGCGAGTGGCGAGCTTACCGTGGGCGACGACATCATGCTCGTGCTCATTGGCGGAGACATTCGCCCGCATGTGGTCGATGCGCTGCAGGCGCTCGTCGGTACCATCAAAAATGAGTGTGTGAGCGAGGTCGAGCGCGAGGCGTAAGGCCGGCAGCAGCACTCGACAACAAAAAGCCCGCTGGCAGTTCATCAGTCTGCCAGCGGGCTTTTCTGTGCGTTGGATAATCTCGGCATTGCGTGGCGCTACACGCGCGTCGCATCCTTGGGGCTCATGGTCATGCTCTGGAAGCGGTTCTCCATGTAATCGTTATCGAAATACTTGCCGTAGAACTGCGCGACGGGAATATCCGGCTCCGTGCCGTTGACGCGCTGGTACCAGTAGTCGAGCGACTGTAGCGTCATGACGCCGTCGGCCAGCATAATGACGGTAAAGATGACGGTAGCCGAGTAGCGGCTTTTCCACGGAATCATGTTGATGAGCTTGAGCAGCCTCGGCAGCAGCAGCTTGATCCAGATAAGGCCACCCAGGCCCCACAGGCAGGCAAAGCCCGTACAGGTGCGTCCGCCCGTAAGGACGGCGAGTGGGTCGGGCATGCCGAACAGTTTCATGTGCGAGTAGCTCCACGACACCACGCCAAATGAGGTCTGCATAAACCAGCCTACAAACACCTCGAAAGCGCCGCCGATCAGGGCACTTACCAGGAAAATGATCAGAGGATTCTTTTTATAGAAGCGGTTGAGCGCCATGGTCATGAGCACCGCGCCAAATCCGTAGATGGGGCTAAAGGGGCCAAATAGCATACCGGCACGGTCCTGATAGACGCCGGGATCGACGACGACCATATGCCAGACTTCCTCGAGAATGAGACCTAACACGCTGCAGACGAAGAATACCCAGAACAGGTTGAAGTAGTTGAGCTTGATGTAGCCCTCGCCGGTTTCGTCGCGGCCGAGCATCCCCTCGGCGGCGGCATCGCGGTCGAGCATCTCTTGCAGACGGCGCTGCAGTTCGCGCTCCTGGCGTAGCGTGGGGTCGACGGTGGCCGACAGCGCAATGAGGATACCGAGCTGAATGGCGGGGCGCAGCAGGAAGGGTCCGATACCCTGGAGCATCACGTCAACTAAAAGCTCCACGACGGTAAATGCGATGAGGACGTAAGACAGGCGGGCGGCATTGCGCCGCTGGTCCTTGATGAGGTCCAGGCCAAAGACGATCAAGATGATCGCGCTTGCCGCCGAGAGCATAATGCCGGCGACGATAAGGCCAACCGCGACCAGGGTGTTATCACCGAGTTTAGCGGCGGCGTTGCCGTTAATGAGTGCGGTGATGACCTGCCACATAAAGACGGCGACCGACGGGAGTGTGCCCACGCCGGACAGGATGCACAGGACGGCGTACACTTTAATGATGAGGGGAATCTTCTTGACCTCCGTGGCGCTGGGGACGCTGGGGTCGAGTTCGTTTCGATCCATACAGAACCTTTCTCGCTTTGTCCTAGGTTACTAGGATACGCCGCCGACCTGCTAAAAGACAGGACGAACGTCCCAATTGCAACTTTGCAATCCCCAACGGTGGACGCGGCGGCCATATGGGGGCGCGGGCGCTTGCACTGGGCAGACCAATAAAATGTTTGGCCGCAAAACGGATTATTAGCTCGGTGGGCTTTTAAAAAGCGCTGCTCATGCGCTGGGGAGCGCGTCGCGCCGTGCGTATAATAAGGCGGGTAACGCCAAAATACGAGGCTCTGAGGGGATGCCATGTCTCAAGAAACCATCCGCGCGGCCGAGCGCGCCGCGGGACAGGTGAACGCCATGTCGACGTATGATCCGGACTCTGACCAGCTGCATGAGGAATGCGGCGTTTTTGGTGTCTGGGCGCCCGATCGCGACGTGGCTCGACTGACGTACTTTGGCCTGCGTGCACTGCAGCACCGTGGCCAAGAATCGGCGGGAATCGCTGTTGGTGACGGCGGTACGGTTATGGTCCGCAAGGATCTGGGCCTGCTCGACCGCGTGTTCTCCAATGCCGACTTGTCGACGCTCTCCGGTCAGCTGGCCGTGGGTCATGTGCGCTACGGCACCGCCGGCGCCAAGAGCTGGGAAGCCTCTCAGCCGCACCTCTCTACCATCAATAGCGTCATTATCGCGCTCGCGCACAACGGCACCCTCGTCAACACCGACGAGCTGCGCCGCCAGCTGATCGAGCTGGGCGTGCCGTTCCTCTCCAACTCGGATTCCGAGGTCGCGACCAAACTCATCGGCTACTTTACCCAGCGTACGGGCCACCTGCGCGAGGGCATTCGTAAGACCATGGAGCTCGTGCGCGGCGGCTACGCCATGACGCTCATCAACGAGCAGGCGCTCTACGCATTCCGCGATCCGCATGGCATTCGCCCGCTCGTGCTGGGCAAGCTCGTGGACGAGGGCCTGGACCAGGCCGATGCCGCTTCCGTTTCGCAACTGCCGTCGCAAGACGACGCCGCGACGGTCGACGCTGCCACCCATGTCACCCGCGCCGGCGGCTGGGTCGTCGCTTCTGAGACCTGTGCACTCGATATCGTGGGCGCCGAGTACGTCCGCGACGTCCGTCCCGGTGAGATTTTGCGCATCAGCGCCGAGGGCCTTGTGTCCGAGCAGGGCGTGCCTGCCGCCGAAGAGCCTGCTAACTGCATCTTTGAGCAGGTCTACTTCGCTCGCCCCGACTCCATCATGAACGGCAAGAGTGTCTACGCTTGCCGTTATGACATGGGTCGTCAGCTGGCACATGAGGAGCCCGTCGAGGCCGACCTGGTCATCGGCGTGCCCGACTCCGGCCTGCCGCCCGCGGAGGGCTATTCGCACGAGAGCGGCATTCCCTTTGGCGAGGGCCTCATCAAGAATCGTTATGTGGGCCGTACGTTTATCGAGCCCACGCAGGAGCTGCGAGCCATGGGCGTGCGCATGAAGCTCAATCCGCTGCGCGACAACATCGAGGGCAAGCGCCTGGTCGTCATCGACGACTCCATCGTGCGCGGCACCACCATGGTGCAGCTCGTCAAGATGCTGCGCAACGCCGGCGCCAAGGAGATTCACATCCGCATCAACTCGCCCGAGGTCATCTGGCCGTGCTTCTACGGTATCGATACCGACGTGCAGTCGCAGCTCATCAGCGCCAACAAGACGGTCGAGGAGATCTGCGAGTACATCGGCGCCGATTCGCTGGCCTTCCTTTCGGTCGAGGGCCTGCTGAAGGTCATGCCCAAGGGCGGCTACTGCGATGCGTGCTTTACCGGACGCTACCCCGTGGCGATTCCCGAGAGCTTTGGCCGCGACAAGTTCATGGAGGGCTTTAAGCCCCGCAACCTGGATAAGCCGCTGCATTTTGACGACGACGCCGTGGTCGAGAAATACGATGACCGCAGCTGGGAAGAGGAGCACGGCGAGGCCTAAAACCTGCCATGTGGGGACAGGTTTATTTTGGTAGGTTTTACCTGCTGTTTTGTTGATATGACGGCGCGTGCTGTTATGGCGTGCGCCGAAATGAACGCAACTATGAGCACCGTTTGGCGCCCGCGCGGCGCCACGGTAGTGGGAGAGGAAGGCTCAGATGAGCGACAGCAAGCATGTGACGTACGAGGACGCCGGCGTCGATACCGCCGAGGGTGGCCGCGCCGTCGACGCTATTAAGCAGATGGTCAAGGACACCAACCGCCCCGAGGTTATCGGCGGCATCGGTGGCTTTGGTGGCCTGTTCTCGGCCGCCGCGCTCAAGGATATGGAAGACCCGATCCTGATCAGCGGCACCGACGGCGTGGGCACCAAGCTTGTGCTCGCCCAGATTATGGACCGTCACGAGACGGTGGGCCAGGACCTGGTCGCCATGTGCGTCAATGACATTTTGGCTTCGGGCGCCGAGCCGCTGTTCTTCCTGGATTACGTTGCCATCGGTCACATTGAGGCCGAGCACATGGCAAAGATCATCAAGGGCGTGGCCGACGGCTGCAAGCTCGCGGGCTGCGCGCTCGTGGGCGGCGAGATGGCCGAGCACCCGGGCGTCATGGCTCCCGCCGATTACGACCTCGCCGGCTTTACCGTGGGTGTTGTCGATCGTCCCAAGATGCTCGACCCCGCGAACGTTCGCCCCGGCGATGTGATCCTGGGCCTGCCCTCCACCGGCGTGCACTCCAACGGCTACTCGCTCGTGCGCAAGGTTATCGGTGTCGACGGCATCAAGCCGGGCACGCCCGAGGCCGCCGCTAAGGCCGAGGAGCTAAGCCGTCCGCTCGAGGAGCTCGGCGGTGCTTCGCTGGCCGACGCTCTGCTGGCTCCCACGCGCATCTACGTCAAGCCGATTCTGGAGCTGCTCCGCGGTGGCGCCAACGTTCATGCCATTGCCCACATCACCGGCGGCGGCATCACCGAGAACCTCAACCGCGCGCTCGCCGACGACGTCGACGCCGTGGTCACCCGCAACGGCGCCGAGATGGGTTGGGACGTTCCGCCCGTCATCACCTACGTGTCGCGCCAGGCCGAGCTCGCGTCCAACGAGGCATGCAAGACCTTCAACATGGGCGTTGGCCTGTGCCTGATCGTCGCCCCCGAGGACGAGGCTGCCGTGACCGAGGCCCTGGTCGCACTGGGCGAGAAGCCGTTCCGCGTGGGCGAGTGCGTCGAGGGCTCCGGTAAGGTCGTGTACTCCGATGAGCGCTAACGAGCAGATGGCTGCTGCCGCGAGCCTGGGCTTTGTGCCCTACACCCGTCCGACCGGCACCGATACGGCCGAGCCGCTCAAGATCGGTGTGCTCATCAGCGGTTCGGGTACCAACCTGCAGGCGCTGATCGATCTGATCGCTGCCGGCAAGCTCAACGCTTCGATTGAGCTTGTGGTGTCGAGCCGTCCTTCGGCTAAGGGTTTGCAGCGCGCTGAGCGCGCGGGCATCCAGACGCTCACGCTGTCCAAGGATGTCTATGCCGACCCCATCGCCGCCGACGAGATCATCGCGCACGAGCTGCTCGAGCGCGGCTGCGAATATGTGGTCATGGCCGGTTACATGCGCATGGTGCACACGCCGCTGCTGGCGGCGTTTCCCAACCGCGTGGTCAACTTGCATCCGGCACTGCTGCCGAGCTTTACCGGCGCGCATGCGATCGACGATGCCTTTGCGCGCGGCGTCAAGGTAACCGGTGTGACCGTGCACTTTGCCAACGAGATCTACGACAACGGCCCCATCATCGCCCAGCGCGCGCTGGCTGTCGAGGAAGGTTGGGATGTCGACACGCTCGAGGAGCACATCCACGCGATTGAGCACGTGCTGTATCCCGAGGTCGTGCAAATGCTCGCCGACGGCCGCGTCCACGTGCTGGAGAGCGGCAAGGTCGCAATTGACGCGCCTCGCGGCTAGCGGCGCACAGTACAATTTAGCCGAGTAGTCAGGGTGGTCATTGGCGCCAAGGCGCACGTGGCCACCCTTTGTTTGGGTAGTCACCTGCGACGTTCTTTAACGGCTAGTCATTTAAGAACGTCCCCGATGGCTAGGTGAGAGAGGTGAGCGCATGGCGGATAACGAAGCGCTGTTTACGCCTGAGCTGGTGTTTTTTGATTGGGAGTGTGCGACGCCGGATGAGGTGTTTGCGCGGCTCGAGGGCGAGCTTGCTCCACGTGGCTACATTGCCGAGGGCTGGCTCGACGCCGTTCGCACGCGCGAGGATGCCTATCCCACGGGTCTTGCCATGCCGGCGGCAAACATTGCCATTCCGCATACCGATCCGGGGTTTGTGGCCAAGCCCTATATCGCGGTGGTGAAGCCCGCCGCGCCCGTGACATTTAACGCTATGGCTGGCATGGGCGCTCCGGTGTCGGCGCAGATCGTCATTAATCTGGGCATCGCCGAGCCGGGAGGCCAGGTCGAAGCCCTGCAGGCGCTCATGAACATCTTTATGGACGCCGATGCCGCAGCCGACGTGCTCGGCCAGACCACGTCCCAGGGCATGGTCGACGCCATCCGCCGTCACTTCTAAGGTGGGGCTGAGCCGGCACTTGGGGACGTTCCTTTTCTGCCGGCAGTTAGGGACAGTTCCCAAGTGTCGGCACATAAAGAACGTCCAACTGCCAAGTGCCACATCTGTCCCCTTTGCACCAAAATGGTGCAGATTAACCTGTCCCCAATGCACCAAGCGTGCCGCGGGGGCCGCGTTGTGACACAATGGCGTTTGTTCGATTCGTTATGCGAAAGGCCAACTATGGCAAATAAGAAAAAGAACCCTGCGCCCGAGCCGACGCCCGAGCAGCAGGCTCGCGCTGCCTCCAGCTCTCGCAAGAAGCAGCGCAAGACGTACGTGTCTAAGACCGTCAAGATCGTTCTGGTGGTCATCGGCGTGCTGGCGATGCTGCTTTCCGTCTCGGCGATGGCGTGCTCCGGCCTTATGTCGCAGGCTGAGGACACCTCGGGCTACAAGCTGACCGGCGGTGTTGCTGCCACTATCAACGGCACCAACCTTACCGAGGACACCGTGACCAAGCAGATCATGAGCATGCGCACGTCCTACGGCTACACCAAGGATGAGGATTGGGCGCAGTATCTGGTTGACAACGACCTCACGCCCAAGAAGTACCGCAAGCAACTCATCGACTCCTACACGCAGCAGATTCTGCTTCAACAGGCACAGAAGGAGAACGGCGTGACGGTGTCGGACGAGGAGGTCGAGAAGGCTTGGAAGGACGCGTGCAAGAGCGCGGGCGGAGCCAAGGCCTTTAAGAAGACCCTCAAGACCTACGGCTATACCGAGGACACCTACAAGGACTCGCTCAAGGAGAGTCTGGCGCAACAGAAACTCAAGGATGCCGTCGCGCCCACGAGCAAGCCCAAGGACAGCGAGATTGTCGATTACATCAACGAAAATCTGTCCAGCTACAACGACGCCCGCCGCTCGTCGAACATCCTGATCAAGGTTGATTCCGACGCTTCCGACGAGGACAAGGCTGCCGCCAAGGCCAAGGCGCAGGAGTGCCTGGACAAGATCAACTCCGGTGAGCTGAGCTTTGAGGACGCCGTTGAGCAGTACTCCGAGGACACCGGTTCCAAGGAGAAGAAGGGCGATGTGGGCTGGGATAAGCTCACCACCTTTGTCGACAGCTACCAGACGGCGCTCGAGGGACTCAACAAGGGCGACGTGAGCGAAGTCGTCGAGTCGACCTATGGCTACCACATCATCAAGTGCACCGACTACTTCCATGTCGATAATCAGGTTGATGACATCAACCAGGTGCCCAAGGACATCAAAAAGTACGTCTCCAACGTGGTGAAGACGCAAGCGGCCAGCACCGCGTACAGCGAGTGGCTGGAGCAGTACAAGAAGGATGCCGACATCACCGTCAACCCCATGCCCAAAGACGTACCCTATAACGTGAGTCTGAAGGGTGTCACCAAGAGTTCGACCGACGATTCGTCGACGACTGAGTAATCATGGGGCGGTGCTCGCGCGAGTGCCGCCCACACTATTGAGGAGGATTTGCAGATGACCAACGAAGAGCTGCAGAAGGAAATGATTGCGGCCATGAAGGCCAAGGACAAGGTTCGCCTGTCCATCATTCGCCAGGTTAAGGCCGAGGTGAAGAATATCTAGGTCAATGAGCGCCGCGATGTGACCGAGGAAGACGTCAACAGCATGATCAAGCGTCTGATCAAGCAGACGAGCGAGACGCTGGAGATGTCCATCAAGGCCGGCACCGACCAGGAGCGTACCGACAACCTGACCGAGCAGGTCAAGATTCTGGAGAGCCTGCTGCCCGCGCAGGTTTCGGGCGAGGAGCTCGAGGCCCTGATCGAGCAGGTTATCGCCGAGCTGGGCGCCACGTCCAAGAAGCAGATGGGCCAGGTTATGGGCGCACTCGGCAAGGCCACCGGTGGCAACTTCGATAAGCCGGCCGCGGCAAAGATCGTCGGAGCCAAACTCGCGTAGGGGCCGAGCGGTACATAGTTGATGTTTAGGGGGGCGTGGCCGTCATGGTCGCGCCCCTTTTTGCTGGGCTGGGCACTCATTGGGGACAGGCTTAAATGAGTGCCCAATGAGCAGGTACTCATTTAAGTCTGTCCCCAATGACTAGGTGGAAGGTTGCGGGTTCTTTACGGGAATGTAGTGTGGGCTGCGGAAACGTGATTCTTTCCGTACAATAGTTCAACTCGTGTAAACGCAGGGAAGGGACATTCATGGCAGACATGATCGAGATCAAGCATCTCAACAAGTACTTTGGCGACCTGCATGTGCTCAAAGATATCAACCTCACCGTCAAACGCGGCGAGAAGCTCGTAATGATCGGGCCTTCCGGCTCGGGTAAATCGACGCTCATCCGTTGCGTCGATTATCTGGAGGAGCCCACGTCGGGCGAGGTTGTCATCGACGGTACGCCGCTCACCAAAAAGAATCACCTGGAGATGGCTCGCAAGTATAGTTCCATGGTGTTTCAGCAGTTCAACCTGTATCCCAACATGACGGTGCTGGGCAACCTGACGCTCGCGCCCATCAAACTGCAAAAGAAGAGCAAGGAGGAGGCGACCGAGATCGCCATCGCTGCGCTCAAGCGCGTCGGCATGGCACATAAGGCCGGCGAGTATCCGCAGAATCTCTCGGGTGGTCAGCAGCAGCGCATCGCCATCGCCCGTGCCCTGTGCACCAAGCAACCCATCATCCTGTTTGACGAGCCGACCTCGGCGCTCGACCCCGAGATGGTCCAGGAGGTTCTGGACGTTATGATTGAGCTCGCGCAGGAGGACATCACCATGATCTGCGTGACGCACGAGATGGGCTTTGCGCGCCAGGTGGCCGACCGCGTCATCTTTATGGAGGACGGTCGCATTCTGGAGGAGGGCACGCCCGAGCACTTCTTCGACAACCCCGAGAACCCGCGCTGCCGCGAGTTCCTGTCCAAGATTCTGCACTAGGCGCGGTGATGGACATGACGGATATGACGAGGGCGGCCGTGTCGCGCCGTCATTTTTTGCAGCTGGCGGGCGCCGGCATGCTTGCGCTGACGGGGACCGCGCTTACCGGTTGCGGTAACTCTACCAGCGGCGAGGGCTCCGACAAGGGGTCCAAGCTCGCGGCCATCAAGTCGTGTGGTCATCTGAATGCCGGCGTCAAGAAGGACGTTCCCGGCTATGGCTATTACGACACCGCCGAGGGCCGCTTTGAGGGCATGGAAGTCGATTTGTGCTACCAGATCGCCGCTGCCGTCTTTGGCGTGAGCTACAAAGAGGCCCGCGCCCAGGAGCTTGTCGAGTTTACCGACGTAACGCCCAAGACGCGCGGCCCGCTGATCGATAACGGCCAACTTGACGTGGTCGCGGCGACCTACACCATCACCGACGAGCGCAAGAAGAGCTGGGATTTCTCGACGCCGTACCGCACCGACTACGTGGGACTCATGGTCAAGAAGCGTTCGGGCTTTACCTCGATTGAGGACCTGGACGGCAAGGTCATTGGCGTGAGCCAGGGTGCTACCACGCAGGGCCTGATTGAGCAGATGATCAAGGACAACGGCTTTAGCTGTAAGCCCGAGTTTAGGGCCTTTAGCGGCTACCCCATCATCAAGAGTTCGCTCGATGCCGGCAATATCGACGTCTTTGCTATGGACCGCTCCACGCTGGCCGGTTACATGAACGAGACCGTTGAGCTGCTGCAGCCCGAGGTCAAGTTTGGCGAGCAGGGCTACGGCGTGGCGACCAAGAAGGGCTGCGACCTTTCGGCCGTGGTCGATCAGGTGATTTGCGATCGCCTGGCCGACGGCTGGCTCGACCAAGAGGTCAAGACCTGGGGTCTTGTATAGGCGCATCGTCCAAGGAAGGAATCAAATGCTCGAAGGATTATTTGACGCCGACCGTTGGTCGACGACATTTCAAAACATGGGGCCCTTCTGGGAGGGCTTTGGCGTGACGCTGCAGGTGGTCGTTGCCGGTCTGCTGTTGTCGCTGGTGCTGGGCACGCTGCTGGGCGTGTTCTCTACCACTCGTTCGCGCGTGCTGCGCGCCATAAGCCGCGTGTACGTGGAGTTTTACCAGAACACCCCGTTGCCCGTGCAGGTGCTCTTTATGTACATGGCCGGTCCGCAGTTTTTGCAGGCCATAACCGGTGCCGACCAGCCGGTGCGCATCGCGCCGTTCGTGCTGGGCTTCTTGGGTGTGGGCCTGTATCACGCGGCCTACATTTCGGAGGTCATCCGCACTGGTATCGAGGCGGTTCCGCGCGGTCAGATGGAGGCGGCCCAGAGCCAGGGCTTTACCCGTGCGCAGGCGTACTGGTACATCGTGCTGCCCCAGACATTCAAGATCATTCTGCCTCCGCTGTGTAACCAGGCGCTCAACCTGGTCAAGAACACGTCGGTGCTGGCGCTCGTGGCCGGCGGCGACCTTATGTACCGTTCCGACAACTTCGTGAGTCTGTACGGCTACCTGCAGGGATACATCGTCTGCTGCCTTATGTACTTCATCATCTGCTTTCCGCTCGCCATGCTGGTGCAGTGGCTCGAGCGCCGCTCAAAGGAGCGTCCGCGCGGTGTGAGCCTGGCCGAGCTGGGGCTCGACAACGTAGAGGAGGCCTAGCGCATGGAAATCTTCAACGCGACCAACCTGCTCTACATTTGGGGCGGCTTTGTTAAGACCATAGAGATCTCGGCGCTGTCGATCTTTTTCTCGCTCATCTTTGGCACGGTGCTGGCGCTTGTTAAAAGCTATGCGCCCCGCCCGTTCCGTATTTTGGTGAGCGCCTATATCGAGCTGTTCCGTTGCACGCCAAACCTGCTGTGGATTCTGTTTATCTACTTTACGGTGCAGGGCTTGGACATTGTGATTTCGACCATCGCCTTTACGTTGTTTACCAGCGCTGTTATGGCCGAGATTGTGCGCGGCGGTCTCAACTCGATTCCGCGTGGCCAGTTTGAGGCGGCGCAGAGCCAGGGTTTCGGCTTCTTTGCCACCATGCGCTACATTATTCTGCCGCAGACGTTTAAGACGATCATTCCGGCGCTGTTTAGCCAGTGCACGACCGTCATTAAGGACAGCTCGTATCTTTCGGGCATTAACGTGGCCGAGCTCATGTACACGGCAAATGTCGTGATGGCCCATGCGATCGACCTGTCGCAGGTGCTTATGCTCTACGGCCTGGTGTTTGCGATGTACTTTGTGCTCAACTTTGGTATCTCGTTGCTGGTGAGAGCATATCAGAGGCGAATGGTGGCAGCGTAGAATGTGACAAAGGGACAGCCCCTTTGTCACATAGAGAAAGGAATCGCGATGAGCGATCTGGAGAACAAGAAGAATCCTGTGGTCATTACCATCGCGCGCGACTTTGGCGCCGAGGGCCACGAGATTGGTCGCATGCTTGCCGACGAGTTGGGGATTCCGCTGTACGATAACGAGCTGCTGGTACGTGCTTCGCTGCGCACAGGCGAGTCGCTCGACAAGATGGCCGCTTACGACGAGCGCCTGGCCGTGGAGAACATGGCGTTTCTGCCCGACCGCTACGATGCACGTTCGTACTCGGACAAGCTGTTCCAAAAGATGAGCCAGGTGATTTTGGACCTGGGCGAGACCGAGAGTTGCATTATCGAGGGTCGCCTGTCCGATTATCTGCTGCGCAACAATCCCAACCACATCGCCGTGCTGGTGACCGCTCCCTTTGAGGACCGCGTCGAGATCGTGCGCAAGAAGCGTGGCCTTAACAAAAAGAAGGGCGCCAAGCTGGTCAAGCAGCAGCAGAAGGCGCGCGAGGCGTTCTATAAGCGCTACAGCGCCGGAAAGTGGAAGATGACGAGCGGTAAAGACATCGTCGTCAACCGTGCTAAGCTGGGCCGCGAGGGCTGTAAAGACGTCATCGCCGCAGCCTACCGCTACAAAGTAGCCCAGCTCGAAGGCTAGATGGTCAAAACCACCACAAAGGGGACAGGCACCTTTGTGGTGGTTTTTGCTTTAGGCGGAGGAGGCTGGAAGGTATCACTGCCGGCTGCGCGCTCAAAGAACTCAACGCTGCTCAAAAAACTCAAAGATGCTCAAAGAACTCAAGGGTGCTCAAAAAACTCAAGGGCAGGCACCGCTTAGTTTCCTTTACTGTCTCGATCTGTAACATCTGGGTGGTTAAATCGTCTCTATCTGTTACAGATTTAGATAAAACGCGGAGCCGAGTGGGGAAATCTAAATCTGTAACAGCTGGCCTGCTATTTGGGGTCTAGATGTTACAGATTGAGACAAACTGGTGGAGAGAGCTGCCGTGTCGTTCAAACCACCACAAAGGGGACGGGCACCTTTGCGGTGGTTTTTGTTTAGGCGGAGGGGAAGGCTTTGGTGAGGCCGGCGCGCGTTTGCGTGTCGGTCTTTTGGTAGATGGAGCTCAGGTGGCGCTGGACCATGCGCATCGAGATGCCGAGCTCATCAGCAATCTGTTTGAGCGGGCGCTCGTCCTGGGTCACGGCCATGAGCACGTCGACTTCACGCGGGGTGAGGCCGTGGTCGGCGATGAAGGCCTGGCGCTGTTCCTCGATGCTGGGTGCAGCGAGTGCCTCCTCGGCGAGCTGTTGATGTTCGCGCTCCTGCTCGGTTTGGGGTAGACGGAACAGCCCCGCAGCTACAAATGCCACGCTCGCCGCCACAAGCAGCACGAGCGCGCCGATCATGATGAGGGCGACATTGCCCGAGGTGACCAGTGCCAGCGAGATGCCCGATGTGGTGAATGCACATGCATTGTTGGCGGCGCGGCCCATGCCAGCCCACAAAGCCGGAGTGTGCATACGCGGTGCCAGCTGTGTAAACGTGGCGGTGAAGAATGTGACGAAAAAGCCCGAGCTCAGATAAAAGACGATGAGGCCCAGGTTGGGATCGGCACCAGCTTCCACGGCCAAGATTGAGATGGTGGAGAGCACCGTGACACCGAGCATGACAGGACCCATGTAGCGACGCTCGGCAAGATCAAAAACGATGCCGGCAGCTAGACCGCTCGCTGCCAAAAAGAGGCGCGGCCAGGTCTGCACGGCGATGGTGCCGTGAGCGTTGGAGAACGTGACGACGTTATCGAGCGTTGAGAACAGACAGGCCAAGATCATGACGAGCGCGATGCTCCAACACGCCTGCTTGGCGAGGACGTGTGAGGGCTCGGTAAAAGGGTTGATGGTGGAGCTGGGGTTCTCATCTGCCTCTTGGGGCGCGGCGCTGAGGGCGGAGATGATGATCGTCGCCGCGCCAAGAATGATGAGCTCAACGATGCCGCCGCAATCGAGCAGGTTAAGGGCAAACTGCAGGAGGATGCCTACGGCATAGGCCGCCCCCGCGCCGGTTGCGAGCTTGGGGTCGTCTTGGAATGCCAACGCAAAGGCGCGATGCGCAGCGGCGCCCAGCAGGCCGAGCCCAAAGAATACCACGCACCCCAGAATCTCGAGCGCAAGTGGACCTGTGGGGGATTGAATCTGGGTTAGCCCAACAATGGCGATAGGGACAGCAGCGGTGGCGATTGCCTTGGGCTGGCTTTTGCGCTGAGCGAGGGCCAGTAACGGCGCGTATCCGATAAAGCCGATAACGCTGGCACCCAGGATAAAGCCTTGCGCGAGCACAACGCGCTCGGCACCGGCGAGCAGCCCGACATTGATGTCGAAGCGAAACTCGGCGGCAAGGAAGACAAAGGTAAAGAGCGCGAGGGCTAGAAGCGCGTTGATTTTAGGCTTGCTCAGGTTCAAGAACGGTCCTTTGGGTGGACGGAATAATCATGCCCTCGATTGTAGCGCCCTAAGGCGAAGACACCGACAACGAAATCCATTCGAATGAAACCGCAGGTAGCCATAGGGGTTCACATCTACGAACCTAGGCGTATGCGATTGCTTGGCACATGGTGAGACTAGGAAAACCACCACAAAGGGGACAGGCACCTTTGTGGTGGTATGGTCCATCGACCGAGGGAGGCCCCTATGAACGGAAGCCATTTTGACAAGCAGACCCAGCGCGAGCGCACTTGCTCGCTGGTTCACGGTTCGTGGAAACGGGCGGGTGCCAGGCTGGCGTGCGCCGGCGCGTGTGCGCTCATGGTCGGTCAGCTGCTACTGCCGAGTGTTGCCTTGGCAGCCGATTGGATCAACGTGGGCGGCACGCAGTACAACGCGGGCGCTGTCGTCAGCGACGAGGCGGGCACGTGGTCTTGGAACGGCGGCGACGACATGCAGCTCAATGGCTATAACGGCGGCGGTATCAGCGCCGAGGGCAACCTCAACATCGGTGTGACCAACACCAACACCATTACGGCCGATGCCGGTCAGAGCGCCATCGAGGTCTCAGGCGGCAACCTTTCCATCACGGGCGACGGCACACTCAATGCGACGGGCCAGACCGATGTCATCACGGCCGCGGGTAACGGTATTACCGGTGGCGACGTCACCGTCGACGGGGCTACGGTCAACGTGACGGCGACGGGTACGGATGCAAATGGCGAGGAGTGCGAGAACGCCGAGGCCATAACTGCGTTTGGCGGCGACGTGACCATTAAAAACGGTGCGACTGTCGATGTGAAGGCAGGGCGCGCGGCGGGGTCCGGTGACGGGTATTACGGTTACGTGACGGGCATCTATGCCACTAACGGTGCACCTGGGGAAGACGGCGAGTTTGCATGGGAACATGACGGGCAGAGCAACAAAGGCGGCCGCGTATCGATCGGCTCCGGCTCAACGGTGACGGTCAAGGCCGAATCCACTCTGGAGTCTCAGGGAATTGTGTCCCGTGTCAACAACGGCGCAGCGCGTGTCGAAATTGCAGGCGATTCGCTCGTGACCGCGATTGCCGACGCTTCGGGCGGCAACTGGGGTGCCGTGGGTATCGAGGCGGCCGGAATGGGCGACGATGCCACTGCCGATATCATCATCGATGGGAAGAGCACGTTTGTGACTGCGATTGCCAGCGCCTCGAAAGATCGGTATTCCAAGGACACGTATGGTCTGCATACCAGCTCGGGGAGTGCGGTCGAGGGCGGAAGCATCCAAATTAAAAACGGTTCCGTTGTTGCCGAGGGCAGCGACGGAGCAATCGTCGCCGACAACCACACGACCGCCAACGGTCCTGCCGGCATGATTGTTATCGGCGAGGGCGGGAAGGTCGTGCTTCCTGCCAATGGCGTGGTGCGCGACTACCAAAAACTGGGCGCCCGCCCCATGGCGCTGGGCAACCGATTTGAATGTGCTGATTTTTGGGGACAGACGATTGGCGAGCCCGGCGAAGGCGTCCTGCGGGCCGATCGCGATGCGGACAAGATCGCCAAGGTCGCGCATATCGTATTCGACGGAGGTGCTACGCCTGCTCCCGATCCGGCACCGACTCCCAAGCCGCAGCCGGGAGGCGAGGGCTCGACGGGCACGACGGGGGCGACGACCCAAACTTCGACACAGACTGGTTCGGCCGTGAATGTAAAGCCTGCTGCCGCCAAGGTATCCGTCACGGCTTCGAAGGCGACGACTTCCGCTCTTGCGGCCACGGGCGATAGCGCCGCGTTGACCGTTGCCGCCATGGGCATCGCTGGTGCCACGGTTGCGGCAGCCGGCATCGCTGCCGCGCGCCGTCGCGAGGAATAACAATTTCGTCTAGGGCAAGCGGGGCATAAAGCCTCAGTGCGTTTGATTGAGCCGCCACGCAAGGATTTGCGTCCACGCGTGGCGGCTTTTGCATTTGCGCAGGTAAAGGTGCAGGTTCGCATGTACGAACCTAGGCGCGGCGCCCGGTTTGCAGCATCGTGGTGCCATGGAAACAACCCTCGATGAAGGAGGACGACATGCAAGGACAACATTTTGCCAAGCAGGCGCAGCGCGAGCGCACCTGCTCGCTGGTTCACGGAACTTGGCGTTGCGTGGGTGTGAAGATCGCCAGTGTCGGCGCGTGTGCGCTCATGGTCGGTCAGCTGCTACTGCCGAGCGTGGCGCTTGCGACCGAGTGCGCCGATTCTGCTGCTACGACGGGTGAGGTCGCTGCGGCTCCTGCGGCGCCGGCGGCTACGGTGGATGCGAATGCGGCGACAACACCGACAACCGAGGCTGCTCCGGCAACTCAGAACGAGGCCGATACTCAGCAGGTATCTTTGGCTGACACCGTCGAAGGGGCTGGCGATGCAATGCCCGCCGAGCAAAACGCTTCCGGCGACAACGCCGCCATGCCGGCAGACAACGCCATTATGCCCTGCGGTGTGACCGACGTGACGGACGGAGGCGGCGTTAAGGTCAACACGACCGTGGTCAATCACTACACGGACTGCGTGCTTCCGAGCAATGTCACACTCGAAAAGGGCCAGTCGTATACCTATGATTTTCCCGATGTTGAGGGCGGTATGCCGGATAAGCCGCTCTGCGAACTTGTCGAAACCAAGTACTACCGGGCCGATGCTGCTTCGGGCACCCTGACTGAAGTCCAGGACGCATCTATGTCCGATGTGACGGCTCGCTTTGAGCCTGTTGGCGATCATATGAGGCTGACGCTGACCTTTACGGGTGGCGCGGCAGGCGGCTCGTATCGACTCACGCGCAATGAGGCTCTTTATATTGGCGCGGCACTGACGTATACCGGAACCGACTATGAGGGCGGTGCCATCATTGTTGGGGATCCCGATGATATCTTCAACGCCTATCAGCCGGGCAGTTCGATTACCCTCAACGAAACCAGGGACGACTATTACCTCCGCTACGCTATCAATAGCGAAATTACGCTTGTTGCATCGGAAAACGAAGCCATCCATAACCTGGACGTCAACGACGTGAAGACCGACTACGCGCCCGGCGAGGCGCCCCGTGCGACCGCTACGATTCCCGCCGCCGATGCCGACAAGTACGAGATCGCCTACGAGTGCTGGGAAGAAATGGAGCTCGATATGGAATCCGGGGAGTCGGTACCCGTTGCCTTCTGGTATTCCGACCTCGCAAAGTACACGCCGGGCATGAAGAAGATTGACCACTTCGAAGAGGGCAAGTTCTACATGTACTCTGTTGAGCTGAGGCTCAAGGGCGACAATACCGTGGCCGATGACTGCAATATGAACGTCAACGGTCATTGGGCGCACCACATCAAGACCGTCAACGGCGTCTTCGCCCCAAACGCTGACAATATGCTGTGCGAGCAGCCGATTGATGAATGGCGTGCCATCGACGTTATCGAGATTAATGGCGCCACGACCACCTTTAAGGCGGGCGATAAGCCGGTCTTTACGGCGAGTGTTCCGACGGGCTCCAACTCCCTTCCTCAGTGTGAGTACTGGATGGGCAGCGATGGCAGCGAAGTGAACTCTCAGAAGTTCTGGGATCAGAACATCACGAACCACATCGACGTCTTTAAGCCTGGCGTGACCTATCGCTACGGTATCTACCTCAAGCCCGCGCGCGGCTTCTACTTTACGCCCGACACCAAGCTGGTGATCAACGGCCAGGAGTGCGGCTACCAGATGGGCGAAGCGAGTGTAGTTGATCCCGAGAGCGGCTGGATCTACACCCTGTGGCTCAACACCGATCTGACCTTTACGCCCGAGGCCACGCCGACTCCCGATCCGCAGCCTACGCCGGATCCCAAGCCGACACCGCAGCCTGAGGTTAAGCCCGAGACCAAGCCCGAAGTGAAGCCCGAGACCAAACCCGCGGCCAAGCCGGCCACGACAACCGCCACGACCAAGACGGTTGAGAAAACCACGCAGGCCAAGAAGGGCGATGCTGTCCTGGCTACCACGGGGGATACCACCGCATTGACGGTCACCGCCCTGGGTATCGCCGGCGCAACCGTTGCCGCCGCCGGCATCGCCGCGACCAAGCGCCGCAAGCGCTAGGTTTTGATGACGGCGCCCATCCTCGGCTTTTGCAAGATCTCAAGCTGTAACCCCAAGCGGGGAATTTGACCTCTAACTGTGACAGAT
>DBFCNY010000218.1:0-2219 GCA_048298285.1 Collinsella sp. | reverse complement strand
GCCCCGCGGTGATCATCTGCGGCGGAGGCGGGTTTACGCATATCGCTCCGCACGAGCAAGACCCGGTGGCGTTTGCATTTTTGGACCGTGGCTACCAGGCCTTTGTGCTCAACTATGTGACGAGCGCCACGGGCGACGTGAGCTTTCCGCACCCGCAGGCGGACCTCGCCAAGATGGTCGCTACCGTGCGCGCCAACGCCGACGAGTGGCATGTCGATCCCAAGCGCGTGTGCATCGTGGGTTTCTCGGCGGGCGGCATGATCTGCGCCTCGTTGGCAACGCAGTGGAAGACCGGACCCTTCGCGGGCCTTGCCGGGGCTCGTCCGGAGGATATTCGTCCCGACGCCGTGGTGCTGGGCTATCCGTTGCTCGACCTTGCCTATGTGCGCGATATGCAGACGCGCGACCCGCGCATCGACCTGCGCGTGCCCAAGACGGGTGGCAAGACGGGGCGCGATTTGCTCAACGACTATCTGTCGATGGTGACGGGCGGCGAGGCGACCGATGAGCACCTGACCGACATTTGCCCTACCACGCACGTTTCGCGCCAGATGCCCCCGACCTTTGTGTGGGGCGTTTCGGACGACAAGACGGCGCCGGTCGCGCAGGTCTACCCGTTTGCGCAGCGCATGGCCGAGGAGGGCGTTGCATGCGAGATGCACGTCTTTGACCAGGGTGGCCACGGCCTTTCGCTCGGCAACGCCAATACCGCGGTCGACAACGAGGCCAAGCAGGTTTCCGTCCGTCCCTGGATCCGCCTAGCCTTCCGCTTCCTGGAACGCCATCTGTAAGAGGACGGACATCCCCTCAATAACTTGCGGTGAAATAGCTCCTATTTAAGGCCTCAACCAGCCCAAGCAGGAACTATTCCACCGCAATTTTGGTTTTGATGCCCCGCCCGGAAACTGCGTCCCTGTTTTGCCCTCGAAAGCGGGATTCAGTTTCCCATAGGGCCTCGACTGGGAAACTGCGTCCCGGTCTGAGTGCCGATTCCGGGATGCAGTTTCCGCGGCGGGCCTGTTTGGGAAACCATATCCCGTTTCGTGCCAGAATTCTGGGATGCAGTTTCCCCAAGAGGCCTCATCGGGAAACGGTATCCCGGAATCCGCCCGGATGGTGGGATGCGCTTTCCAGAAGGGCGCCGTTTGGGAAACTGTGACCCGTGATCCACCGGGGACGGAGGAGGGCTGACCATTTTGGGCGGCGGCAGTCGGCTATTTCAGCGTAATGCAGGATGCGAGGAGATCGCAGTACGTTTCTCCCGTGAAATCATAATTAATCCCAAGCGGGCGGTATCCATCCTGGACATATCCCCAGTAAGGTCCGCCGGACAGCACTACAGTCTTGCCCGATGACGTCTTTCCAATCGTCTTAGAGAAGGCGGTCTCTGCGCCGTGCGGCGATCCATCGGTTGCGTATACCGTAAAGTTCGCTTTCGAGGCAACATCTTGCGCTGTAACGTCATTGGCGGTAAGGGTGTCGGACGTCGTTTCGAATTCCAACCAATCCATGGGGAACCAGTCGGGGAGGACCATCGTAAAGTAGTCGGTCTCAAACGTCCTTGCCCGCCTCGCCTCCTCGGCCTTCCGGGCCTCTTCCTCCGCCTGGCGCCTTGCCTCCTCCTCGGCCTGCTTGGCTGCCACGGCGTCGTCGCGGCGCTTGGTCGCGGCGGTCGCGAGCGCATCGGCGTCAATATTGAAGCCGGCCTTCTTGGCGCCCTCGTCCTCCTCGGCGTACTTCTTTGCCGCGGCGATCTGGTCGTCGGTCACTTCGGCAGCCTCGACCGGCTCCAGCGCCACGTCGCCCGCGTCGACGGTCTTCTTCTCGGCAGTCTTCTCGCCCAGCTTGATGTCGAGCTTGTCGGCGGGGACGGCGTAGATCGTGCCGTCGGCGGCGATGGGGGAGGCGGCGACCTCTACCTCGTAGCTGCCGCGGCGGAGCTCGACGCCCCTGCCGTTGCTGTCAATGTAGCGCACGGCGTCGACCTTCTTGCCGCGCTCCTCCTTGCCTGTAATATGAACCGGCAGCCTGCTCGCTCCCGCCGAGGTGTCCCAGCCCTGGGCCGAGACGCTGAAGCGCACGGCGTGCTTTGCCGCGAGCGCCTCCTGTTCGGCCGCCTGTCGAGCCTGCTCGGGGGCGTAGACGCCGAAGTAGTAGCCGGCGCCGCCGCCCGCGGCGAGCAATGCGATCACGACGGCCGCGATCGCGAGGGGCCTCTT
>DBFCNY010000217.1:0-12705 GCA_048298285.1 Collinsella sp. | reverse complement strand
CCCTTTCAAGACAGAGAAGAGGCGGGGCATGCCCCGCCTCTTACACCACATCTCTGCGCGCTACCGGTACCCCCCGACCACGACCGCGTTTTACGAAAAACCGCAGTCTTTCTACCTGCGGTTTTGTTTTTGGGATTTTCCGTATGGTCGGAGGTTCGCTATCCAGCCCCGTAATCCGGCATAGTTTTGTTCGCGGCGGCCCAACCGCACGTTCACGCGCGGGGCCGGTGGGGCAATTTTGCCCCACCGGCCCCATTCCAGAGCTACTCCAGCTTGGTTTCTACCGTGGGAGTCTTGTCCGCCGCGACTGGAGTGCGGGCGGTGTCCATAGTCAGGCAGTGCTTGGGGCAGCTTTCGATGCACTCACCGCACACCACGCAGGCATACGGGTCGATCGACCACGTTCCGCCCTTGCGATCGACCGCGAGCGCGCCCGCCGGGCAACGACGCGCGCACATGCCGCAGCAGATGCACACGTCCATGTCGTTGACGATATGCCCGCGCAAGCGCTCGGGTGCCGTCAGCTTCTCCTGCGGATAGCGCACCGTGACCGGCTGCTTGACCATAGAACCTAAGGCCGTCTTGGCAAATGTCAGTAAACTCATGCCGCGCCTACCTTTCCGTGCAGCTAATGCAGGGGTCGATGGTCAGGATAATCATGGGCACGTTGGCAAGGAGCACGCCCTGCAGCGCATGTGTCAGACCCGCCAGGTTCTGCGACGTCGGCGTGCGCACGCGGAAGCGGTCCAGGTTCTTGGTGCCGTTACCGCGCACATAGTAATACGCCTCGCCGCGCGGCTGCTCAATCACAACCTCGCCGCGTGCGCCGTCGGCCGGTGTAAGCTTGGTGCGCCCGCCTATCCCGTCGTGCGGAATCTTGCCCACAAGCTCCTTGATGATGTCCATGGCCTGCGTGACCTCGGCACAACGCACCTGGCAGCGGGCATAGCAGTCGCCATCGGTGGCAACGATGGGCTCAAACGTGGCCAGGTCCGCATAGGCGCCGTCGCCAAACATGCGCACGTCATAGTCCACGCCCGAGGCACGACCGAACGGGCCGACCATCGAAAGCTCCAGCGCGTCTTTCTTGCTAATCATGCCCACGCCATGCAGGCGCTCGCCGCAGCTGTTGTCGTCCAAAAACGTATGCACCAGGGCCTCGTAGTCAGGACGCATGGCATCGAGCGTCTGGACAATGCCCGCCAGCTCGGAGTCCTCGATATCGTGCTTAAGGCCGCCGATCTCGTTAATCGACAGAATCACGCGCCCGCCGCAAGTGCTCTCAAAAATCTTGAGTATCTGCTCGCGCAGGATCCATGACCGATAGAACAGCGCCTCGAAGCCAAAGGCGTCGGCGAGCAGACCCAGCCACAGCAGATGCGAGTGAATGCGCGAAAGCTCGTGCAGAATGGTGCGGATATACCGCACGCGACCAGGCACCTCGATGCCGAGCATGCGCTCGCAGGCGCTGGCATAGCCGCAGCTGTGGCCCACGGCGCAGATGCCGCAGATGCGCTCGGCGATGTAGCCAAACTGATGCATGTCGCGCTTTTCGGTGAGCTTCTCGAGCCCGCGGTGCACAAAGCCGATCTGAGGAATTGCCTCGATGACGCGGTCATCCTCGATCACCAGGTCCAGATGAAGCGGCTCGGGCAGCACCGGGTGCTGCGGGCCAAACGGAATAACGGAGCGATGTGCCATGGACCTTACGCCTCCTTTTTCTGCTTGTCGCGGGCGGCCTTGGCGGCAAGCGCCGCGCGGACCTTGGCCGCTTTCTCGGGATCCATGGCGGCGAGCTTTGCCTCCATCTCGGCAGCCTTGAGCGCGGCCTTGGCAGCGGCATCGTCATGCTGAGTATCGGAGCCGGCAGCCGCAGCGGGCTGGGCGGCAGCAGCGCTCGCAGCATCGCCGGCACCCGCGGCGCCCTCCCCCGCAGCGGCCGCGGCAGCGACGGCCTTCTCGGCCGCGGCCTTGCGCGCCTTGGCCTCGGCGGCGGCACGGACCTTCATGGCCTTCTCGCGCGCGGCTTTCACCTCGGGCGTGATAACGCTCATGGGCTCGGCAGTCGAGACCTGGTAGAAAAAGCCCTTAAAGTCGAGCTGCATGTCGGTAATGGCAAGACCAAACAGGTCGTGGGCCTCATTTTCAAACGGAAACACCGCCGGATAATATGAGCTGATGGACGAAATCTCCTGATACTGGTCGATACCCTCAACCACCAGGTTCTCGATCGCATAGCTGCCGTCCTGCGCAATATGCTCCTGAGCAGCACGAACGTTGATAAACGTATAGACCAGGCGGTACGTGCCGTCGTCGACGTTGCGCTCGGCGTGCATTTGCACAAAGCGCGCGCCGACGCCCTTGAGCGCCTGGACATGCGACAGGAGCTCGTCGATCCCGACGGTGGTATAGATAGCCCTTTGCATTACTCGGCCTCCTTTGCAGCGGCGGGCTTCCCAGCGGCCGTGTCGCCGCCACCGGCACCGTCGGCCCCAGCAGTGGCCACAAACCCGTCCTCGCCCAGCTCAACGCCACCGTCCCAGGTTGCGGCACCGCCCACGGTGAGCGGATCGCCGCCGGCGCGCATCACGGCCTCCTTCTGGTCCAGGATGCCGCACGCCTCCACGATGGCATCGATCACCGTCTCGGGGCGAATGGCGCATCCGGGCGCGTACACGTCCACGGGAATCGCGCGGTCCACGCCGCCGATCACGTTATAGGCATCGCGGAACACGCCGCCCGAACACGCGCAGATGCCGCAGGCCACCACGCACTTGGGCTCGAGCATCTGGTTGTAGATCTGGCGCACGACGGGCAGGTTCTGGGCGTTGACCGACCCCGTCACCAAAAAGATATCCGCATGCTTGGGGTTGCCGGTGTTGACCACGCCAAAGCGCTCCGCATCGAACAGCGGCGTGAGCGAGGCCAGCACCTCGATATCGCATCCGTTGCAGCTCGAGCCGTCGTAATGAATAACCCACGGCGAGCGCGACATTTTATGATCCATGGATGCCGCCTCCTAAATAAACACGTCGACGAGGATGGGCATAAGGTTGAGCAGGCCAAACACCAGCGCCACGCCCCATCCGAGCTTAAAGCAGCTGCGCCAGGTGCTGCGTGCGAAGGTGTTATCGATCAGTACCTCGACAAAATACGTCGCGACCATCACGACCAGGGCGACCACCCAGCTCACCGGGTTGTCCCAAACAAAGAACATGCCCACCCACATCAAAAACAGCACGGTCTCGCACCAGTGCATAAGGGTCATCTTGGCCAGCGTGCCGCCGCTCATCTCGGTGGCGACGCCCTGGACAATCTCCTGATGCGCGTGATGCGAGTACGAAAGATCGAACGGCGACTTGCGCAGCTTGATGGTAAGCACCGCGAGCAGCGCGAGGAAAATGGGCGCGCTGTACACGATGATGGGGGCCGACTGCCCCGTCACGGCAATGGAATCGAAGCTGTCGGTGGCAAGGTACAGGCCCACGCTCATCAGCAGAACGGCGGGCTCGTAACTCATAACCTGCAGCAGCTCGCGATCGGCGCCAACCTGGGCAAACGGGCTTTGCGTCGAGGCGGACGCCAGCACCACAAAGATCGCGGCGAGCGTAACCATAAAGGCACACAACAGCGTGTTGGAACCCGACACAAAGATGCCGCCGCCCACGACGGTAAAGATGAGCGCACACGCCATGTAGGTATCGTCCATGGTGTTTACGCTGGCGGGGGCCTTGCGCAGCAGCTTGGCAACGTCGTAAAAAGGCTGGAGCAGGCGCGGGCCCACGCGGCCCTGCATACGGGCCGAAAGTTTGCGGTCAACGCCGTCGATCAGGCCACCCACAAGCGGCGCCAGCAAGGCAAACGCCACGGTACCAATAAAGATGCCCACGACGCCCGAACCTTCAAAATACTTGCCGCGCAACACCGAGGGCGCGCTCATGGCAAGTCTCTCGGGCCCAATCCACGCGCAACACAGCAGCGCAAACAAGATAATGCTGCAGCACACGACGCTACCCACGGGGCCAATACGCTTCTCGCCAAGGGCGTCCTCCGAGTACCAATTGCGCTTTTCGGCCTTCACCTCGTGTCCCATCGAGCCGCGGAAATGGCGATATTTGTCGGTTCCCACGCCCGAAAGGTACACGTTGACGTGCGGCTTATTGCTCACGCGGAACGACGTCAGCAGCACCACGGCGATAAAAGCCACGATAACCACCATCAGATACATGGCGTCCTTGCCGATAACGTACGGCACGCGTCCAAACACCATGGCGAGATAGGGCGACACCAGACCGCTCGAGATGAGCGGGAACGCCACGCAGCACAGAATCAGCAGCGCGGCGATGGTGTTGAGGGCCATCCATTCGGTCTTATGGACATTGACCTCAACGTTTTGAGCCGTGGGGTCGACGCCCGAAAGCTTGGCAAGCCACTTGCCCCAGAAGAAGAACGTCGCGGCCGAGCCAAAGGCCAGCACCATGATCATGAGCACGTTGCCGGTCTGCGCAAACGCCACCAGGGCGCCCCACTTGGACACGAGCATGCCAAACGGCGCCACAAACATGCCCATGATGCCCAGCATCATCAGGCGCGTCAGGTGCGGCATGCGGCTGAACATGCCGTCCATGTCCTCGATATTGCGACTGCCGATATGATGCTCGGCCGTGCCCACGCACAGGAACAGCAGCGACTTGGCCACCGTATGGAACAGGATCAGGAAGATGGCCGCCCATACGGCCTCGGGCGCGCCAACACCCAGGCAGGCACTGATGAGGCCCAGGTTGGAAATGGTGGAGTATGCGAGCACGCGTTTGGCGTTGCTCTGCGAGATGGCCATGAGGGCAGCGAGCAAAAACGTGATGGCGCCCACACTCGTGACCATAAAGCCGGTCACAGGATAGATGGCATAGAGCGGGCTCAGCTTGACCATCAGGAACACGCCGGCTTTGACCATGGTTGACGAGTGCAGCAGGGCGCTCGTGGGGGTGGGGGCAACCATAGCACCGAGCAGCCAGGTATGGAACGGCATCTGCGCGGCCTTGGTGAGCGCGGCGAGCGACAGCAGAACGACCGGCATCACCAGCAGCGCGGACTGCGCGGTGCCAGCGCCGGCAAGCTCGATCATGCCCGAGATGGTCAGCGGCATGCCGTTAACGTGCAGATACATGAGTCCGGCCAAAAACGCAATGCCGCCCAGCATGTTGAGGATGATCTGGGTAAAGGCGTTCTTGATGGCCTCGGGCGTGCGCGTGTAGCCAATCATAAGGAACGAGCACACGGTGGTGATTTCCCAGCCGCAGAACAGCCACTCAAGGTTGTCGCTCGTCACGATGACGAACATGGCCGAGAGGAACAGGAACATAAGCGCCAGGAACTGCGGGCGACGGTCGGGCGCGGTCTGCCCGCACAGCGCAGCCTCGTGCTCGTCGTGGGCCTGGAAGTCCTTCATGTATCCCAGGGCATACACGCAGATCAGGCTGCCGACAATGCCGACGGCGAGGACCATGATCACGCTCATGTAGTCCAGGTAGAGCGGCGTCGCCGTGACGGCTTCGGCCGCGGGCAGCGTCATGGTCGCAAAGGCAACCGAACCCACCAGCTGCACCACGCCGAGCACCGTGGTGAGCGCGTTCCTATATTTGTACGCGTTGTACAGGATGACGGCGCACAGGATGACGTCGATAACGGAACTGATGATCGAGAGCACATGCGAGGTGCCGGGGGCAACCTCAAAGCTCTGCGGACCCGTGCCAAAAAACATGACGGCGACTACAACTGTCACCGCCATAATAATGCCGGAGCCTATGAGCCCCACCGCATCGCGGGCGCGGTCACCGCGCGCGAGCAGCATGCCCAGCGCCGGTACCAGCGGAAACAGGGTAAGGAAATACAGTAGCGTCATACCATCACTCCCCCATGCAAAAACGCTGCAATTGTTTAACGTTATAACTCAATTACGGGGTTGCGGTGGCAGGTTTTCGGTCAACTGGGGAGTTTTAGGCGTACGGGGCAAGGGCACGTCCGCTTTGGAGCAGAGAGACGACGCTCCCCTATCGCAGCGACAGGCGCGCGGGCCACTGCGCGCGGTTTATTGGCCACTTTGGAGGATGTCCCGACAGGCTCGCGCCGGTCCAAAAAGTTGGCGCGGCAAGAAAAATGCGCCCCTGTGGGCGCACCATCCCGTTTGCTATTCCGCCTTTTTAACGCGCGGTTTGCGACCGCGCGGCTTATCGACCAGTGCGGCCTCACCGCTCTCGCGGTACTGACGGCACCAAGCCTTGACCGAAGACTCGCTGGGAATCTTGTGCTTGATCATGGCCTCGCGAACCGTCAAGCCGTTTTCCAGACGGTCCTTAACCACAGCGAGCTTTACGTCGTACGAATAGGTGTGATGATGCGAACCGGCATTGAGAACGGCGTCGGCACCGCCCACGGCATACGCGCGGGCCCACTGACGAGCCGTGGCCTGGGGAATGCCAAGCTCCGCGGCGAGGGCGCGATGACCGACCCCATCTTGGAGGATCTCGACGGCGCGCTGCCTAACCTCAGGCGCATGCGTGCGAGTCCTAGTTGCTTCCGACATACCTGCCACTTCTTAGCCTTAACCGTTAATCTGCTTTCTTACGTGCAAGTTAGATAGTAGCATTTTACTGTTTGCTCAAAGCAGTTAATTAAAATAGACGCGGCGTTATCTGGGCATTTGGCACCAAATTACGACATTTCTTTATCGATTATTTACGCTGGTAGCTGACTCGCAGCTAATCGTCATTCGCTTGTCAACAAAATTGGCATCTCTTTATGTCCTTTGGTATAGAGGATATAGTTATTAACCCCTCTCCCAATAATTTTGAGTAATCTGCAAGGCAGTAGACGTCCTCACTCCTCATGATTACCGCGCATTGCCATCCACCGGAGCAAAACAAAAGGGCGGGACCTGCTGCGCTTGCAGGCCCCGCACCGATTGACACCCGACGGGACACAGCCGGGCGAGACGGATCCGTGCTACCGCCCCGCCTGGCCGCGATGTTCAACTACAGCTCGTTGGCCGCGTGATACGCCGTGCGAATGGCGCTCGCAATGTCGGCGGTGCGCTCACCCGAGCAGTCGCCCACGCAGGTCACGGGCACCGTCACGCCATCCAGGTCAAACGCGTTGGCCTTGGAGCCCACGGCCATCACCACGTAATCGCAGGCGATCTTCACCGGCTCCTCGGCGCCGTCCTCGGTGGTGCGAACAGCCTCCACGCCCTCGTCGGTAATGGCGGTCAGGCGGGTCTTCACGTGCTGCTCCACGTTGTGCTCTGCAAAGTCGCTCATAATCAGCGGCAGAATGGTCTCGGACTCGCCCGCGGCAATCTTGTCGAGCATCTCCACGATCGCCACCTCGCAGCCATGCTGCAGCAGGTACTCGGCAGTCTCGGTGCCCACCAGGCCACCGCCAATGACGGCGACGCGCCCGCTGAGCTCCACCTTGCCGGCCAGCACGTCCCAGCTCGAGACGACCTTCTCCGAGTCGGCGCCCGGAACGGGGATGACCACGTCGTGTGCGCCCACAGCCACAATCGCGGCGTCGGCGGCGTTGAGGTCCTCAGCGGTAGCGGCATGGTTGAGCTCAACCTTCACTCCCAGGCCGGGCAGAATCTTCTCGTAGTACTCAACCGAGCGCATGATCTCGTCCTTGCGCGGAGGCGCGGCCGCCAGCACAATCTGGCCGCCCAGATGATCGCTCGCCTCGTAGACGGTCACACCGTAGCCGCGCTTGGCCGCCACGCGTGCGGCCTCCAGGCCGGCAATACCGCCGCCCACCACGGCGATCTTCTTGTCGCCCTCGCCCGGCTTGATGGCGATGGTCGCCTCGTCGCCGTTCTCGGCGTTGAGCACGCACGAGATGTACTTGCGATTTTGAATCGCGTCGACGCAGCCCTTGTTGCAGTTGAGGCACTCGCGGATGGGCTCACCCGTGGCGGCCTTCAGCGCAATGTCGGGGTCGCACATGAGCGAGCGGCCATAGGCGATGATGTCGGCCGCGCCGTCCTCCAGGATCTTCTCGCCGGCCTCGACCGAAACCACGCGGCCGACGGTTGCCACCGGCACGGAGACCAGGGCCTTGACGCGCTCGGCCACGGGCAGCGTCCAGTTGTAGGGCATGGCGCCCATGGGCGGAATGGTGTCGCCCATGTTGCCGGTGTGGTTTGCCTGCGCGACCTGGATCATGTCGATGCCGGCGCCCTCGAGCAGCTTGGCAAACTCGCAGGCCTCGTCGGGCTGCAGACCACCCTTGCCGCGCGGCGTGCCGTCGGGGTTCTCCATGATCACGGGAAGCTTGTACTCCACCATCAGCTGCGGCGCGGCCTCCTTAATGGCGGCGACGACCTCCAGCGCATAGCGAACGCGGTTCTGGAACGAGCCGCCGTACTCGTCGGTGCGCTGGTTGAGGATGGCCGAGCACAGCGAACCCACCAGGCGGTCGCCGTGAACCTCGATGGCGTCGATGCCGGCCTGCTGCGCGCGGGCGGCCGAGGCGGCGATGGCCTCCTTAATCTGGGTGAGCTGCTCAACGCTCGCCTCGTTCACAAAGTGCTGCATGTCGTGGTGCAGCTTGGCGTAGGCCTGCTTACGAATCTCGTTGGACTCGACCATCTTGGCGGCAAAGGTCTCCTCGTCGCCGGCGGCCTTGGCCTCCTGCGCTGCCTTGGCGGCGGCCATGGAACCCATGACCATGCGGCCGACGCCGGGCACATCGTACTCGGGGTGGAACAGCTGCAGCGCGACCTTGGCGCCGTGCTTGTGGACGGCGTCGGCCAGTGCCTTAAACGTAGGGATCTGAGCGTCGGTCGCCAACTTGGGCGTGGGGCTCGCGGTCATAACGGGAGCGACGTCGCCGATGACGATGTAGCTCACGCCGCCACGGGCCAGGCGCTCGTAAAAAGCCAGGCTGCGCTCGCCAATGGAACCGTCGCGCTCCTCGTAACCGGTGGTAAGCGGCGGGAACATAATGCGGTTCTTGAGCTCAAGGGGGCCAACCGTAATGGGCTGGAGCAGCTTAGTTGCAGGTGTGGTCATGGATATTCCTCTCTTGTAGGCGCGGCGGCGATGATGCCGCGTAGTTGTCTAGAGGATATGGCATGGGGGTACAGCGGCACAACGAAAATCGGCGAATATCAGGTGGCGGCAGGTGGATGGGGGTGGGCGGGGCGGCCCTTCGGTTTGTCTCAATCTGTAACAGTTACGCGGCAAAACTGGGTCTTACTGTTACAGATCGAGACAAACCAAACCCGCCTGCTAGAAAATCTCAATCTATAACAACAACTCGGCAAAATCCGTCCCTCGTGTTACAGATTTAGACAAACCGTCCAGGCGGGGACTCAACATCTCAATCTGTAACACCTAGCCGCCCAAATCGGGTCTAGATGTTACAGATCGAGATTTTGTTTGAGAGGCTGAGAATTGGACCGAAAACACGGTCCCGGAATAACAAAAAAGCTCGCCGGCTAGGCCGACGAGCTGCAAGTTCTTGGTCGCGGGGGCAGGATTTGAACCTACGACCTCCGGGTTATGAGGGCGGGGCGGCTCTTTCTCTATAGAACCTATTATACGTTTACGCAGGTAAATAGCTGTATCATGCATTTATTATCGAGCATTTTTATCTGCTCATTATCTGCTCATATCATCATTCTGAGCATATTCTGATCGGATTCCGCCGCCATATTTGGACAGCTTTAATATCACCCCTGCTGATTAACAAACAACCAATACGCAAGTCTGCAAATGACACCTATGACGGAAATGACAGCTTCAATGGGATATGCCCGACGCCGTCACGCTTTCGCGGTTTTGGCGATAAACAGGCCCTTGCCACAAGAGTCGCCCGCTTTTACTTCGATTAGCCCGGCGGGGTTGTTCCAGCAGGCACCACGATCGGCGTCTAGGGGAGATACGCCCCAGTAAGCGCAGTTGTAGCATTTTCTGGCCCCGTCATTAGGCTGCAAGATATCACCGAGCTCGTTAGCCGCCCTTCGCTGCCACTCATCGTTTGTATGAGTGTAGATATCGAAGGCCTGGTCGTTCTTGTGACCGCTCATGCTCTTCGCAGTCCGCCGGTCCACTCCACAGTCACGGCTCAACAAGGTCACGTATGTATGCCTGAACCCATGAAACTCGAAGTCATCGGGTATCGGATACTCGAGCCTTGCCGAATCGAACCAACGTGTGAAAGACCGCTGAAGGATGTGCTTTGCATTTCTGCTGTTCACAATGGGCGCGTCTTCGCTCCAGCGAAGGCCGAGGTTGTCCGAGTAAATGCGCCTTTGGATCTTCTGCCACTCATCGAGGACCGGTATGAGCGGCATCGGGACAGGGACTCTCCTGTTGTCTTCGTTCTTCGTCGACTTGTACGTCTGTTTCTCTTTGTTCAGCGCTTTAGTCACAGACAGCACGCCGCCTTCATAATCTTGCCAGGTCAACGCGAGCATCTCGGAAAGTCTAAGCCCGCAGTTCAGCGCAAGCAGCACGCCAATGGCATGCGCCTCCGGAGGACGGCTCGTTATGTAGTTAAATAGCGCCTGGGCTTGAAATAAAGTGAGTGCTACCTTCTCCTTGGTATCCCTTTTGGGAGCGTCAATCGAATCGCAGGGGTTCTTGTCGATGTAGCCCCGCTCGACGGCGTCCTTGAGCAGCTGCCGCAGAAACGCATGACTTTTCTCAATCGTCGTTCCGGAGTAGACCTTGCCGGCAAGGTTATCGTCCCCCGGACTCCCCATGCAGGCATATGCCTCATCGATGACGAAGGGCGTCACCCGCCTCAGAGGCAGATCGCCGAGGTACGGCCGGAGTCTTGCCCAGGCCTCACGGTTACTTTCGATGGTCCTCTCCTGGACTTTTCGCCGTCTCTCCCGCATCGCGATATAGGACATGGCGAATCCATCGAGCGTTAGGACGTCACCCTCGGAATGTCCTTTTGCCCTGCGTCTCCACTCGGGTACGTCTTGCGGAAGGCCCCCGTGATAAACGTAGTCGTTGATAGCTTTGATCAGCGCGATGGCCTCGGCCTCCGAAGCGACCTCTTCACGATATTCGTCGTAACGCTTCTTGCGCTCATTCCAGCCGAGCGGGTACTTTACCTGCCAAGAGCTACCAGCCGTCCTAGGGGCGTAACTACCCTTGTTGCGGGGCACCGTCGCCATGCTACCGCACCCCTAGTGAAGAAAGATGGTTGCCACGCCGACGGCGGCAAGCGCGAGCGCCGCGAACGGAAGCCCGAAACCGATCGACGACATCGCCAAGTCGCGCCAAGACGCCTCGACCATCGAGTCCCGATCCCCGAGCTTCCTGCGGACCACTTGATACAGCAAGGTTGCGGTGGCGACCGCCAGCCACACCGCGCCCGCGATGATAAACGGATTCATCTAGAGCCCCGCCTTTCGATTCGAATACTGCGTCCTGCACGACGGAGAACAGAACTCGCGCCTCTTCCCCCTGGTTTTGACCAAAATGCCGTTTCCGCAATTTTTGCACGTCGTGGGGACACAGCCGTATCGGTAGAAGATAGCCCCGAACATCGCCGCCGCCGTCGAGTGGAAATGGTATCTGGGCACCGGCACATCATCGAAGATCGAAGGCCCGCCTACAGACCACCCAAGTTGATCGCCGTCCTTCGTCGTCAACCCGGCCAGCATTTTGGCAACGGACTCCACGAAGGCAATGGCCTCGTCTCTCTGGGTACCCCCGTCATCGATACCGAGATACAGCTGGGTCTTCTCGACCTCCGGCTTCCAGCCGATGTCGAAAAACGGCGCGCCCTCGCCGGTCTTTATCTGCGCGGTTATCAAAACCGCGTTGGGAACCGATCCGAAAAGAACCTTACTCTTTCTCGGCCTAAGATCAAGGATGCGCGTCTCAAGCGGATTAATGACCATATAGGAAAAGACGTTCTTGAACCACTTGGTCGAGTAGTTGAGAGTCATATCGAAGGAGGAATTGTGCTGGAATGGCAGGACGTAATAGGAATCCTTGAGCTCCCCAGCAATCCACCAGCGACGTTTCTTTTCGAAACGCTTGAACCCGCTTTTCTCAAGGACGTTCTCATGCCCCGACATGATGTTTGCGATCAACCTGAGCAGAACCGAACCGAGATTTCGGCATAGGACGACGTCCCTCAAGGGTTCAATCACAACGACGCAGTCGGGATCTTCTTCCTGCCATTTCTTCAACTCGTCAAGACCGTTGGACTCAATAAGTCCATGACGATTGAGGTCGCGAGCAATGGAGGCCTGAGAGGGATAGAGTGACGAAGCGCTGCCCGTCGTAGACATCCCCTCAAGGCACAGCTGGAGATAGAGGAAATCTTCGTCACAACGCGTGAAACCACGCTCGCCGCCGACGGACTCCTCCACGACCTCGATGGCCTCGTCGATAGACAACCGCCTATTCTCCTCTTTATAGATGCTGCGGTCGATGAGGGGACCAGACTCCGAAATGGCCGTGACGAGCTCGTCGAGAGTGCCCCAGCGCATGAGACGCTCCGCAAGTTCGAAGTCCATTGGAGCCGACTTCTCCGCCGCCTCAACCCCACGAACCACCTCGACCAGGGAGTGGAATCCGGTGCTTCGGTTCCTCGCGATGAATACTTTTCTAGCCATTACTTAATCAACTTTCTAAATAAAGCTTTATAGCGATGTTGGTTTCAACTTTAGCCTTTATCTATGTC
>DBFCNY010000216.1:0-7154 GCA_048298285.1 Collinsella sp. | reverse complement strand
GCCACCGAGGCCTAATCGAAAACAAATACCGTTGTCTAGTAAGGGGGTGGTCCACAACCGGACAACCCCCATTTTGGTATTTCTGCCATTTCTACCCCGTCCCCGAGTGGCAGGTAGGGGAGAGCGGGGGATTGTGGTACAGTACTGGAGTTTGAACTGTTCTATTAAGGAGCTTATCTATGGGTCCGTTCCAGATTCTTCTGTTTGTCGTTTGGGCTGTCTCTGCCGTGGCGCTGACGATTCTCGTCCTGATGCATTCCGGTAAGGGCACCGGCGTTTCGGATATGATCGCTAGCTCGCTGTATAACTCCAGCTCTGCCACGGGCGTCATGGAGCAGAACCTCGATCGCCTGACGGTAATTATGGCCGTTGTTTTTGCCGTGTGCGTCGTCCTGTGCATGTTCTTCTTCCCGCAGGGCATCGTCGGCTACTAAGCATCGGCGTATATACGTTTGTAATGGGTCTTGCAGGTGCGGGACCCTTTTTGTTTACATATTTGTAACAGAGTCAAAATATCCCCACATACTTCGCCCAACTAAAGAAATTCTTGACCGTTGACCGGAATTAGCCCCAAATCGTGCATAAAATGCGCTACTGTATTGCGAAACGTTGGTCCGTTGTGCATAACCAGCCATAGCAACGGGCGGCGTTTTAATGGTTCGGATCGGATTGTCTCGACATGTGTCCGACTGAACATTTCTTTGTCCTATCTCATAAGGAGGATGGCATGGCTGATTCTATGTTCCACCAGCCCGTTATGGGTCGTCGCGCCTTCGTTGGCGGTACCCTTGCTGCGAGCTCCATGGCTTTTCTTGCCGCATGCGGCAAGAAGGGCGGCGACGCTTCCGGTTCTGAGTCCGGTTCGACGCTGAACTTCTACATCAACAACCCGGTCTGCATCGACCCCTACAACGTCCAGGAGGACCAGGGCACTCAGGTCGAGTATCAGCTCTTTGACGCTCTGACCTCTTACGACGCCGAGAAGGGCGAGATCGTTCCGCTGGCTTGCGAGTCCTTTGAGTCCAACGACGACGCCACCGAGTTTACCTTCAAGATCAAGAAGGCCAAGTTCCACAACGGTGACGACGTTACCTCCAAGTCCTTCAAGCTCGGTTGGGAGCGTCTGGTCAACACCAAGTCGGCCATCGCTACCGAGTACGGCCCTTCCGAGGTCTCCTATCACCTTTCCATGGTCGAGGGATATGACGACCTGCTTGCCGGTAACGCTACCGAGCTCAGCGGCGTTACGTGCCCCGACGATGAGACCCTCGTCGTCAAGCTGTCTTCCGCTTACGCTGACTTCCCCTTCGTCGCCTCTCATCCGGCTCTGGCCCCGGTTCCCGAGTGCGCCGAGTCCGATGTCAAGAGCTTCTATCTTGCCCCGGTCGGTAACGGCCCGTTCATGATGGACGGCAAGTGGGAGGATGGCCAGGAGATTAACGTCAAGAAGTTCGACGATTACTATGGCGACAAGGCCAAGATCGATGGCATCCACTTCCAGGTCATCAAGGACATGGAGACCGCTTACAAGGAGTTCCAGGCCGGTAACCTCGATGTCTGCGACGTTCCCGTCGCTCAGATCGATGCCGCCAAGAAGGATCGCGGCGTGTCCAAGGACGGCTACACCATGGGTGACGGCGAGCGCATGCTGCTCGGCGCCGAGCCTTCCACGTACTATCTGACCTGCAACACCACGGCCGAGCCGTTCAACAACGCCGACCTGCGTAGGGGCATCTCCCTGGCCATCAACCGTGAGGCCATCTGCAAGACCATCTTCAAGGGTACCCGTACCCCTGCCGACGGCATTGTTCCTCCGGGCATCGATGGCTACAAGGAGGGCGCATGGGAGTTCTGCGCCTACGATGTCGACAAGGCTAACGAGTACCTCGACAAGGTTGCTCCCGCTGGCGCTAACGGGGATCGTGGCATTAGCGTGACCCTGTCCTACAACCAGGACGGCGGTCACAAGGAGATCATGGAGTCCATCATCGGCGACCTCGCCAAGGTTGGCGTTACCGCTGTCTCCGATACCCCTGAGTGGTCTGCCCTGCTCGAGCAGTATCAGAACTTTAACTATCAGTTCGGTCGTCTGGGTTGGATTGCCGACTACCCGATCATGGACAACTTCCTGTATCCGCTGTTCCACTCCGACTCCCTCGGTGGCGACAACCGCTCCGGTTACAACAACCCCGAGTTCGACGCCAAGGTCGACGAGGCTCGTACTATTGTTGACGACGAGGAGCGCGTCGCTAAGATGCAGGAGGCCGATGCAATGGTCGCTGCCGACTGCCCGGTCATCCCGATTATGTTCTACACGCACACCATCGCCGGCTCCGATCGCATCAAGCACCTCTATGTCGATCCGCAGAAGCACGCCGATCTGGGTACCGCTGAGCTCGCCTAAGAGTTTGCAGCTTCCGTGAGGGTCAAGTATTTACGTAGACCTCATGGGAAACATACAGTTCTCCCTAACCTGGGGTAAACTGGCTGATGGTAATTTTGGGATGCCGGTCTGGCGATCGGCATCCCATTTAGGTTAATCCCTAGATAGGGGAGTGGTATGGGTAAGTACATCGTTAAACGTGTGCTTCAGTTCATCCCGGTGTTTTTGGGCGTTACGCTGATTTTGTTCGCCCTCCAGAATATCGTGCCGGGAGACCCGATCAAGCTGATCGGTGGAGACAAGGCTCTGTCCCCCGAGGTGGAGCTTCAGCTTCGCGTTCGCTATCACCTGGTCCAGTCGGACGAGGACGGCAACGCGATCCTTGACGAGAACGGCGACCCCGTTCAAACGTCGCTCGTAGACCGTTACTTGTATTACATGAACGGCCTGCTTCATGGCGATCTGGGCAATTCGTATCAGCGCAAGCTGCCGGTTACGGAAATCTTTGCCCAGAAGTATCCGTATACGGTCAAACTCGCCGCGTGCGCCATCGTGCTCGAGGCAATCATGGGTATCGGTGCGGGTATCATTTCGGCGGTTAAGCGTTATTCCTTCTGGGATATTTTGGTAACGCTCACCACGTCGATTCTCGTTGCCGTCCCGGCTTTCTGGCTCGGTATGTTGCTGCAGCTGTTCTTTGGCGTCATTCTCAAGGACGCCACGGGCGGTGCATTCTCCATGCCGATCTCGGGTGCCGGTGGTTCCAGCTCTCAGTATCAGGATTGGATGCACTATGTGCTTCCGACCATTACGCTGGCTTCGGTTTCGACCGCTTATGCCGCCCGCATTATGCGCTCGCAGCTGCTTGACGTCATGAACCAGGATTACATCCGTACGGCAAAGGCCAAGGGTCTCTCCAATCGTGCGATCATCATCAAGCATGCGCTTAAGAATGCACTCATCCCCGTCGTTACCTATATTGGTGTCGACTTTGGCGGCATGCTTTCGGGCGCCATCCTGACCGAGACGGTCTTTAACTGGCCCGGTATCGGCTATGAGGTCTATCGCGCCATTAGCATGCGTGACTGGCCCATCGTTATGGGCGGCGTTACGCTCATCGTCGTCGTCGTCATGGTGATCAACCTGCTCGTCGACATTAGCTATGCATTCCTCGACCCGCGCATCCGCCTTGGCGGTCCGTCGGATAAGGCCTAAGGGAGGTACGTCTCATGCAGGAAACTGATTCTCAGTCTCAGGAGCAGGCTACCGCCACCAAGGCCGCATCTGCTCCCGCCAAGTCCCGCACGCTGTGGGGCGACGCTTTTAAGCGTCTTCGTAAGAACAAGCTCGCCGTTATCGGTGTCTGCTGGATCATCATCGTCGTTGTGGTTGCTCTGACCGCCGATCTGTGGGCTAAGCCCTGGCTCGGTTCGCCGACGGCTTCCGATTCGACTACCATGGCCGAGACTTCGCTGCTGGCTCCGTGTGCCGATCACCCGTTTGGTACTGACTCCCTTGGTCGCGATATTCTCGTCCGCGTTATCTACGGTGCACGCGTTTCGCTTTCCGTCGGCATCATGGCCACTGCCATCTCCACGGTGATCGGTCTGGTCATGGGCGCCCTCGCCGGTTTCTATGGCGGCATTTGGGATACGATCATCATGCGCTGCGCGGATATCTTCCTGGCGTTTCCGTACGTGCTGTTCGTTGTCGCTATGATCGCCGTTATCGGCCGTGGCCTCCAGAACGTCTTTATCGCTATCGGTATTCTTGGCTGGCCTTCGATTGCGCGCGTCTTTCGATCTGCGATCCTGACGGTCAAAGAGAACGACTATGTTGATGCCGCTCGCGCTATGGGTGCATCCGATGCCCGTATCGTTATGCGCCACATCTTCCCGAACTCCGTTGCTTCCATCGTGGTCTACGCGACCATGAACATTGGTGGCGCTATTTTGACCGAGTCCGCTCTGTCCTTCCTCGGCATGGGCGTTATCCCGCCTACGCCTTCGTGGGGTTCCATGATTCAGGACGGCCAGCAGTATCTTCTGACCGCCCCCTGGATGATGATCATGCCCGGTCTGGCAATTCTCTCGACGGTGCTCGCCTTCACCCTGCTGGGTGACGGTTTGCGCGACGCCCTCGACGTCAAGATGAAGGACGCATAAGGATGAAGAAGAACAAGAACTATGTGGACCTGAAGGACCAGCCGGTTCCCGAGGGCCAGCATCTGCTCGAGGTCGATGACCTTAAGATGTATTTCCATACCGAGGACGGCGTCGTTCGCGCTGTCGACGGCGTGTCCTACACGCTCGATCGCGGCGAGACCCTGGGTGTCGTCGGTGAGTCCGGCTCCGGTAAGTCCGTGACCGCCATGACCATCATGGGCCTCATCTCGATGCCTCCGGGAAAGATTGAGGGCGGCGACGTTCGCTATCGCGGTCGTTCTATCCTCGAAATGACCGAGGAAGAGATGCAGCACATTCGCGGTAACGATATCGCGATGATCTTCCAGGATCCTATGACCTCCCTGAACCCGGTCTATAAGATCGGCAAGCAGGTGGGCGAGGGCCTTCGTCTGCACCGTGGCTACTCCAAACAGGAGGCGCTCAAGCGTGCCACCGAGCTTCTGGACCTCGTTGGTATTCCCGAGCCCGAGAAGCGCGTCAATGAGTATCCGCACCAGTTCTCTGGCGGTATGCGTCAGCGCGTCATGATCGCTATGGCTCTTGCCTGCGACCCCGATATTCTGATTGCCGACGAGCCCACGACTGCCTTGGACGTTACCATTCAGGCTCAGATTATTGAGCTTATGCAGGAAATGCAGGAGAAGAACGGCAACGCCATCATCATGATCACCCATGACCTGGGTGTCGTCGCTGATATGGCCGATAAGATCATGGTTATGTATGCTGGTCGTCCCGTCGAGTTCGGTACTGCTGAGGAAATTTTCTACGAGAGCCGTCACCCCTATACCTGGGGCCTTATCCGCTCCATCCCGGAGCAGGCCATCGAGGAGAAGAAGCCGCTGACGCCGATTCACGGTAACCCGCCTTCGCTCATGAACCTGCCTGAGGGTTGTGTGTTCTCGCCTCGCTGCCCCTATGCGACGGACAAGTGTCGCAAGCAGCGCCCCGAGCGCGTTGTCACCGAGTCTGGTCATTACTCTGCGTGCCACTACTCCGGTGACCCCGAGTTCCTCAAGAACGCTCCTGAGACGTCCCGTACGCGCAAGGATTCCAAGAAGGGAGGCGAGGCGTAATGGCAGATACCAACGAGCGTACTCCGCTGCTGAAGGTCGAGCACCTCTCTAAGGAGTTCCCCGCTGAGTCCGGCATGTTCGCCAAGCGCTTCTCCAAGCGTGTCGTCTCTGCTGTGAATGACATTTCGTTCGAGATTAATCCGGGCGAGACCTTTGGCCTGGTCGGCGAGTCTGGTTGCGGTAAGTCCACCACGGGCCGTACCATCATGCGCCTGACCAAGCCGACCGCCGGTAAGGTGTTCTTCCAGGGTAAAGATGTTGCCGAGATGAGCAAGCATGAGATCAAGGACATGCGTCGCGAGATGCAGTTTATCTTCCAGGATCCTTATGCTTCGCTGAACCCTCGCATGACGATTGGTGAGATCGTCTCCGAGCCCATGACCATTCACGGCGTGGGTACCAAGGAGGAGCGTATCGAGCGCGTCCGCGAGCTGCTGGACGTCGTTGGCCTGAACCCCGAGCACATCAACCGCTATCCGCACGAGTTTTCGGGCGGCCAGCGTCAGCGTGTCGGCATCGCCCGCGCGTTCGCTCTGAAGCCCAAGTTGATCATTTGCGACGAGCCAGTCTCCGCTCTGGACGTTTCCATTCAGGCTCAGGTTCTGAACCTGCTGAAGGAGCTCCAGGACAAGTTTGGTACGGCTTACCTCTTCATCGCTCACGACCTCTCTGTCGTGCAGCACATCTCCGACCGCGTTGCCGTTATGTACCTGGGCAAGATGGTCGAGGTTTCGGACTGGAAGACGCTCTATAGCGAGCCTCACCATCCGTACACGCAGTCGCTGCTGTCTGCCGTGCCGGTTCCCGATCCGGATATCCAGAAGACCCGTAAGCGCATCATCCTCGCCGGCGATCCGCCGTCACCGCTGGATCCGCCGACCGGCTGCCGTTTCCACACGCGCTGCCCGATCGCTCAGGGCATCTGCTCCGAGAAGCTGCCTGAGTTTAAGGAAGTTGCCCCGGGCCACTGCTGTGCCTGCCACTTCGCCGAGCCGTTCCCGATCAAGGAATCGCACATCGACCTGTAGTCGGTTGTTCTTGTCCGGGCCCGCCTTGGAGTTAGTTTTCAGAACGTCCTCGGACATGCAAGAGACCCCCGCTGCGCACTTCGTGCGGCGGGGGTCTCTTGCGTCCTGCGGAGTGTTCTGAAAAACTAACTCCAGGGCGGGCCCTGCGGTAACTCGGCAGGGGGAATGCGATTCCCTGATCGCTCACTTAATCTAATTAGAAATTGAGTGAGGCCGGAGCTTTAGCTCCGGCCTCCTTATATAAGGGCTCGGCAAAGCCGAGCCACAAACTTTGTATCGGCCCCCAGAACATGCCCGAGGACGCGCCGGGAGGCAACACCGATTCGGGACCGGACATATACATCTACCAGCGCATTTACAAATTCGGTTGATTTCCGATCTCAGCCGAACACATTGAGCAAATAGGCCATTCCCGCAGTTAGCCGAACGCCCCCGCGGCCCCTCCTGGGGTCCGGGGGCGCCGTTTTCCCAGTTGAAGGAACGG
>DBFCNY010000215.1:0-7253 GCA_048298285.1 Collinsella sp. | reverse complement strand
GTCCGACACTTGCCGTGCTGTCGTCCCTCATCGGTGTGCCGCCCAAGGGCATCGCGGGCGTGATTCACAAGACCGATGACCGTTATTTCCATCGTATCGAGGCCATGGAGTATTTCGTTGAGCACGATGACGGGCGCGGCTGCGACGATCTGTCGGGTGCCGATATCGTGCTGCTGGGCGTGTCGCGCACGTCCAAGACGCCGCTGTCGATGTATTTGGCCTATCAGGGTTACAGGGTTGCCAACGTTCCGCTCGCGCACGGCATGGAGCCGCCGAAGTCGATTTACGAGGTCGACCCGATGCGGTTGTTCGGCTTGATTTCGACCGTCGACGTTATCTCCGAGATTCGCGATAGCCGCTTGGGTGATGACTACGCCCGCGCCGTCGCCGGCTCCTATGCCGAGCCCGAGAGCGTGCGCAGCGAGCTCGAGGAGGCCCGTGCCCTCATGAAGCGCCTGGGCTGCTTTGTGGTGCGCACCGACGGCAAGGCGATCGAGGAGAGCGCCTCCGAGATCATCGGTCATTTGATGGAAATCCAAGAAGCCCGTGCTCTCCGCGCTGCTCGTCGAGCCCAACAAAGCTAGCTCATTGGGGTAGCTAAAAATGCCCCGTCTAAAAAGGACTGCCTAAAATAATGCACGATAATGGTAAAGCGATTTAGCAATAAACTTACATTTGACCTGCAAGTTCGTTGCATTGGTATCTTCATAAGGTAACCACCTTTACCTACCGTTTACCGTCACATTTATCACGTTTACCAAACCCCGCGCCCTCTACGCAAGCCCGCTCAACGCCCGCCGTATAGTACCCTCACGGCTCGCATCCGGCGGGTCGATTCGTTACCACGGTCGTGCGCGAGAGCGCATGGAAGGGGAAGTATCGTGAGCGATTGCAAGAGGGTTTACCGTTTTGGAACCGACGCCCAGGGCACTTGTGTCACTGAGGGCGACAAGTCTATGAACTTCGTGCTTGGCGGCAAGGGCGCAAACCTTGCCGAGATGAGCCGTATCGGCCTGCCGGTTCCCGGTGGCTTTACCATTACCTGCCAGACCTGTGTCGAGTACTCCGGCGCCGGCAACGTCTGGCCCGAAGGCGCACTCGACGAGATCGTTGCCGCCGAGGCCGATCTCGAGGCCCGCTGCGGCAAGAAGCTCGGCGACGCCTCCGATCCGCTGCTTGTGTCGGTTCGCTCGGGCGCTCCGTTTTCCATGCCCGGCATGATGGACACGGTCCTCAACTTGGGCCTCAACGACGACTCCGTTCAGGGTCTCATTGCCCAGACGCAAAATCCGCGTTTTGCTTGGGATAGCTACCGCCGCTTTATCCAGATGTTCTCCAACGTCGTTATGGGCGTCGACGCCGATCTGTTCGAGAACGCCCTGACCCAGGCCCGTCTGGTCGCCGGCGTTCGCGTCGACTCCGAGCTTTCGGCCGAGGACCTGCAGGACCTCGTCGAGACCTTTAAGGGCATCTTCTCCGAGAACGTCGAGGCCGCCCTGTATCCGGAGCTCGAGGTTGCCGACGGCAAGCCCCTCTTCCCGCACGACCCGGAGCTCCAGCTGCGCCTTGCCATCCAGGCCGTCTTTGGCAGCTGGATGAACGAGCGCGCCTGCATCTACCGCAAACAGCATGGCATTTCCGACGAGCTCGGTACTGCCGTCAACGTGCAGGCCATGGCCTTTGGCAACAAGGGCGAGACCTCTGCGACCGGCGTCGCTTTTACGCGCAACCCGGCCGACGGCACCAAGGAGTTCTACGGTGACTTTTTGGTTAACGCTCAAGGTGAGGACGTTGTCGCCGGCATTCGCAACACCGAGCCCATCGCCGACCTTAAGGCCACTCCGGGCCTCGAGTCTGCTGGTGAGGAGCTCGAGCGCGTCTTCCTGACGCTCGAGGACCACTATCGCGATATGTGCGATATCGAGTTCACCATCGAGCAGGGCAAGCTCTGGATGCTCCAGACCCGCGTGGGCAAGCGCACTGCCACCGCCGCCTTGCGCATCGCCATCGAGATGGTCGAGGAGGGCCTCATCACCCGCGAGGAGGCGGTGAGCCGCATCGACCCCGCGCAGCTCGACCAGCTCCTGCACCCGCAGTTCGACGCCTCCATGAAGTACGAGGCTCTGGCCAGCGGTCTGAACGCCAGCCCCGGTGCCGCTGTGGGCGAGGTCGTGTTCTCGAGCGACGATGCCGTCGCGCGTTCTACCGAGGGCCATAAGGTCATTCTGGTCCGCTGGGAGACAAATCCCGACGACCTGAAGGGTATGGTCGCCGCCGAGGGCATCTTGACGAGCCATGGTGGCAAGACAAGCCACGCCGCCGTTATCGCCCGTGGCATGGGTACCCCCTGCGTCTGCGGTGTCGAGCGCTTCCACATCGATGCGGCAGAGAAGGTCGTGCGTATCGAGGGCAGCGACCGCGTGCTGCACGAGGGTGATGTCATCTCCATCGACGGCACCCAGGGCATCGTCGTCGACGGTCCCGTCGTTCTGGTCTCCGCCGAACTTACCGGCGACCTGGACACCATCCTATCCTGGGCCGACGAGATCCGCCTGGACGAGACCGCAGGCCACGCCAACCACGTGCGCGTCAACGCCGACAACCCCGAGGATGCCGCTCTCGCGCTTGAGTTTGGCGCCGAGGCCATCGGCCTGTGCCGCACCGAGCATATGTTCCTGGGCGATCGCAAGAACATTATCCAGAGCTTCATCCTGTCCGACGACGAGGCCGTGAAGCAGCAGGCCCTGGCCGATCTGCTCAAGGTCCAGACTGAGGACTTCTTGGCGATGTTCAAGACCATGTCCGGTCGCGATGTGGTCGTCCGCCTGCTCGATCCGCCGCTGCATGAGTTCCTGGATAATCCTCGCGAGCTTGAGGTCGCCATCACCAAGAAGGAGGCCGACGGCGCCAGCGAGGACGAACTCGCCGCCCTGCGTGCCCGCCTGCGTCGTATCGACGGTATGGTCGAGTCCAACCCGATGCTCGGCCTGCGCGGCGTGCGCCTGTCCGTCGTCTTCGGTGACCTGCCGCTCATGCAGGTTCGTGCCGTGGCAAAGGCTGCCGCCCGCCTTATCAAGGAAGGCGTCGACCCGCGTCCCGAGATTATGGTTCCGCTCGTTTCCATTACGGCCGAGCACGTTCAGACTCGCGAGGTCATGGAGCGCGTGATTGCCGAGGTTTCCTCCGAGGAAGGTGTCGAGCTCAACATTCCCGTGGGCACGATGCTCGAGCTGCCACGCGCCTGCATGGTCGCCGACGAGATCGCGCAGCACGCCGACTTCTTCTGCTTTGGCACCAACGACCTTACCCAGACGACTTTCGGTTTCTCGCGTGACGACGCCGAGGCCAAGTTCATTCCGCTGTACATGCATAAGAAGATCTTGAATGACAACCCCTTCGAGACCATCGACACGGCAGTACTCGAGCTGGTGCGCATGGCCGTGGCGAAGGGTCGCGCTATCAACCCCGGCATGCACTTTGGCGTGTGCGGCGAGCACGGCGGCGACCCCAAGTCCATCAAGGCCCTGTTTAACGTGGCCGACGTGGACTACGTGTCCTGCTCGCCCTATCGCGTGCCCCTCGCGCGCCTGGCTGCCGCTCAGGCCAAGCTCGAGGCGAAGCGCTCCGCCTAACGTTTTGGGTTTAGACGCCTAGCGTAGCCCCCTTCATGCCGCCCGTCTCATTCGCGAGGCGGGCGGTTATCATGTGCGGGTTTTGTCTTTTTGTCTGCGTAAAAAATTGTTCTTGCAGCAGAAACCCGCGCGTGTATACTCGAATACGTTTGTTCAACTACGTGCCGGCCAAGGTGGTACGGCACCTCTAGAAGAGTAAGGAATTGCACATGGATTACATCCGCGCAATCGAGCGTCAGCAGATCCGCGAGGACATTCCTCAGGTTCGCGTCGCCGACAACGTCAAGGTTCACTACCGCATTAAGGAAGGCGACCGCGAGCGCATCCAGGTCTTCCAGGGCGACGTCATCCGCATGGCCGGCGCCGGTGCCCGCGAGACCTTCACTGTCCGCAAGATGTCCTTCGGTGTCGGTGTTGAGCGTACCTTCCCGCTTCACAGCCCCAAGATCGCCAAGCTCGAGGTCGTTCGTCATGGTCGCGTCCGTCGCGCCAAACTGTACTACCTCCGCGACAAGGTGGGCAAGGCTGCTCGCATCCCCGAGAAGCGCTAAGAAGATCGCAGCGTCTGTCCACTCGTTTGGACGTAAGGGTCACCTTCGGGTGGCCCTTCTTTTTATCTGATTTGCATGCAAGGAGGGCCTGGTATGGCCAATATGACGAGCTCGGTTTCGGCATCGCAGGTTGCCGGCGAGCTGGCGAGTGCCACGTTCGAGGAGATTCCCGCCCTCGTGGAGCATTATCGCGAGGATCCGCGCCAGCAGGTGATCAAGGCTTGCGAGCGTGCCCTTAAGCGCCATGCCAAGGAGCTTGCCGAGCGCGAGCGCGTCAACGGCATGTACGAGCTTATGCATGAGCTCGGCGGTGATGGCGTGGTCGTGGGCGTCGACGAGGTGGGCCGTGGCTCGGTAGCGGGGCCCTTGACCGTGTGTGCCGTGTGCCTTCCGATGGAGCCGCGCATCTGGGGCATCAACGATTCCAAAAAGCTCACGCCGGCGCGCCGCGAGCTGCTCTCGGTTAAGATTGCCGAGGTGGCGACTGCTATCGGCTTTTGCCATATCGCTCCTGCAGATATCGATGAGATGGGTATGGCCCGCGCCATCCGCGCTGCCGTTGCGGGTGCGGTGGCCGATACGGGACTTGAACCCGACTGCGTCCTCATGGATGGCAACCCCTTGGGCGCCGTTCCCAATGAGCGCGACGTGGTGAAGGGCGATGCCAAGATCGCCTGTATCGCCGCGGCATCCATCATGGCAAAGGTCACGCGTGACGAGATGATGGTCGAGTACGACGCCGAGTACCCCGAGTACCATCTGGCCGAATCGAAGGGCTATGCGAGCCCCGAGCACATCGAGGCCATTCGAAAACATGGACTTTGTCCACTGCATCGTGTGAGCTTTTGCGGAAACTTTCTGCAGACTGAGCGCCTTTTCTAGGTCAATTGTGGAGACAGGGACCTCTAGGGTTTTATAAACCTGCTGGTAGCGGGCCGTATGCAACAGCATTGCTGCGTACGGCCCTTTTTTTGACGGCATTTGGTCAGCTTTTGGTTTGCTTCCTGTACTTACCCGCATGAAAGGTGCCCTCATCATCGGGGCAATGCAGTGTGCGGGAAAGGAGACCCCATGAGTGCCGCAAGCAAAAAGAGCAAGACGCAGCAGCTCAAGGAGCGTTGGGAAAACGGCGAGTTCGACTGCGGGGCGATGACGCCCGAGTTTATCAAGGGACTCAGTCCCCGTGAGCTGGGCATGCTGGGCGAGCTGATCACCATCGACTACTTTAACGAGCGCGGCTACACCTTGCTGGAGCAGGGTTATCGTTGCACCGAGGGCGAGGCCGATCTGGTGCTGCTCGATGAGCTTGACGATGTCGTGGTGATGGCCGAGGTCAAGACCAGGCGCGTCGCCCTGGATTGCACCACGCGGGTCTTTCCCGAGGAGGCCGTGGATGCCCAAAAGCAGCGTCGGTATCGCCGTATCGCAAGTTGCTATCTCATGGAGCACTATCCGCTCAAGGCGATCCGCTTCGATGCAGTGGGTGTCACCATTCGCGGCGGGCATATCGCCGAGATCGAGCATCAGTACAACGCGTTCGATTGGCAGGTGTCGTGATGGCGTTCGAGACGTTTGCCGTTCACGCGGCCTGCATCCGCGGCGTCGAGGCGATTCACGTCACGGTCGAGGTCTCGCTTGCCGGCGGCGTTCCGGGCATTCAGATGCTCGGCATCCCGAGTATGGAGGTGATGGAGTCACGCGGTCGTATTCGCTGCGCGATGCGCTCCGCCGGGTTCGAGATCCCGCGCTCGGGCATTACCGTTAACCTGGCACCCGGCGATATCCGCAAGACCGGTAGCGGCTTTGACCTGCCCATCGCCATCGCGGTTCTAGCGGCCGATGAGCAGATTCCCCGTGACAACCTCGATCGCTGCCTTATCGCAGGTGAGCTTGGTCTGGACGGTACGGTGCTTCCCGTCAAGGGCGAGGTGGCGTTTCAGCTATTGGCTCGCGACATGGGGCTGTCTTTTATCGCCGGCAGGTCCGACCAGCATGTGCCACTCGCGGGCGTAGATTGCGGCTTTATCGACCATCTGTCTCAGCTTGCTCACGGCATGGGCGATGCCGCACGGCACTACTTGGATTCCGAGGGTGTCGAGGCGACCTTTGAGCCCGAGCTCGACTATGCAGACGTGCTGGGGCAGGAAGTCGCTAAACGCGGCATGGCGCTTGCGGCGGCAGGAGAACTCGGCTTGCTCATGATCGGGTCTCCGGGATCGGGCAAGACGATGCTCGCACGCCGTATGACCGGCATCCTGCCCGATCTTTCCGTTGAGGATCAGCAGGAGGCACTGTGCATCCATTCGGTTTTGGGTGAGAACATTGATGGCTTGTTGGCGGGGCACCGCCCCTTCCGCAGTCCCCACCACAGTATTTCGACCGCAGGCCTTATCGGCGGCGGGCGCCCGGTGCACCCGGGTGAGATCAGCCTTGCTCATGGCGGCGTGCTCTTTTTGGACGAGCTTGCCGAGTTTCCCACTGGCGTGCTGCAGACGCTGCGTCAGCCCATCGAGCGCGGCTACGTGAGGATCGTACGCGTCGACGGGGCTTTTACCTTCCCGTCGCGCTTTCAGCTGCTGGCTGCGAGCAATCCCTGCCCCTGCGGCTTTTTGGGCGATCGCGAGGTACCGTGTCGCTGCTCGGCGGCGATGGTCGAGCGCTATCGGTCTAAACTGCGCGGTCCCTTGGCCGACCGTATCGACATGATGATCGATGTGACCCGTCCCGACCCTCAAGTGATTATCGAGGGTGCGGAGGGTATGTCGTCGGCCGAGTTACGTGACTACGTTGTGCGCGGTCGTGCCTTTCGCGCCTGGCGCGAGTTCCGTATGGACGATGCGGATGCCGAGGCCGAGGATGACGAGACGCGGTCTATTGACGGCGTCGTTTCGACCTTCGAGCTCGATGATGCTGCCGAGAAATGCGTACTTGGCCTATCCAAACGCACGCATCTCACGGGCCGCGGCATCGTACGCCTGGTGCGTATCGCGCGTACAATCGCTGACGTCGCCGAGAGCGAGCAAGTGACGCAGGACCACGTGCTCGAGGCGGCGATGTACCAGGGAAGGAG
>DBFCNY010000214.1:0-6686 GCA_048298285.1 Collinsella sp. | reverse complement strand
GTACCCAGGCGTTGAACGGGCTGATGCAGGCACCCTCGTCACGCAGAAGGATAGCGCGGACATAGGTTGCGAAGGCGGCGGGACCGGCAGCCTCGGCAAACGAAACGCCGTGGTAGGAGGGGTTGGGCTCAGCGATCTGGGCGTACTTACCGCTCGCCTTCCAGTCAAAGTTACCGCCGTCGACGATCACACCGCCCAGCGAGGTGCCGTGGCCGCCGATGAACTTGGTTGCGGAGTGGACGACGATGTTGGCACCATGCTCCAGCGGACGGAACAGATACGGGGTGCCAAAGGTGTTGTCGACGACAACCGGCAGACCGTGCTTCTTGGCTATCTCGGAGATGGCGTCGATGTTGGGGATGTCGGAGTTGGGGTTGCCGAGCGTCTCGAGATAGATGACCGTGGTGTTGTCCTTGATGGCCCCCTCGACCTCTTCCAGGTTATGAGCGTCGACAAACGTGGTCTCGACGCCAAACTGGGAGAGCGTATGCTCCAGCAGGTTGTAGGAGCCACCGTAGATGGTCTTCTGAGCCACCACGTGGTCACCGGCCTGGGCAAGAGCCTGCAGGGTATAGGTGATGGCAGCAGCACCGGAGGCGACGGCGAGACCTGCCACGCCACCCTCGAGTGCGGCGATACGGTCCTCGAAGACGCCCTGGGTGGAGTTGGTCAGACGGCCGTAGATGTTACCGGCGTCGGCAAGACCAAAGCGGTCGGCGGCGTGCTGGGAGTTGCGGAACACATAGCTCGTGGTCTGGTAGATAGGCACGGCGCGGGAGTCGGATGCAGGATCGGCACTCTCCTGGCCAACGTGAAGCTGCAGGGTATCGAAACCAAAGGTGTGCTCGGGGTTGTTGATGAACTGGCTCATGATGATCTCCTTGATCGAACAAAAGTAAATAAAAAGAGAGAAGTAAGTCGCTGTCTCCTGATCACGCCGACGGGCGCAAACAGGAGCCCGGCATTCGTCTTGGTAAGCAATTCATATGCGGGCCTCCTTTCGCATCCCGGTTCTGTGGTCGGTTTAATTACCTACCGCCTTTGTGTGTTTTGAATAGTACGAGCATTGTTTCGCTCGGTCAATCACTTAAAAGCGCTAACCTGTTATCGGTTTTATAGATAGCAATCGAAAGGATAGCGTCGATGACCCTTCAGCAGCTTCGTTTTCTGATTGCCGTGGCAGAGTCCGGCTCAATTAACGCCGCAGCTCAGCGCCTCTATACCGCTCAGTCCAACATCTCAAACGCCGTCAAAAGCCTGGAACAGGAGCTCCACCTGGAGATCTTTACGCGCTCCAGCCGCGGCGTCACGCTCACCAACGACGGCACCGAGCTTTTGGGCTATGCGCGCCAGGTCGTAGAGCAGGCCGATATGCTCGAGGCGCGCTACGAGGACGGCGGCACCCCGCAAGCCCGCCTCGCCATCTCCGCCCAGCACTACGCCTTTTCGGTCGAGGCCTTTGTCAACGTGGTCGAGCGCTGCCGCGACAGCAAGTTCGAGTTCATCATGCGCGAGACCACCACATCGCAGATCATCGATGACGTCCGTGCGTTTCGCAGCGACATCGGCATCCTCTATCTGGATGACTTTAACGCCCGCGTTCTGCAGAAGGCCTTTGCCGATGCCCGTACAAGCTTCCATCCCCTATTCGACGCGACGGTCCACGTCTTCGTCAGCGAGCGCCACCCGCTCGCACGCCGCCCTCAGCTGTCCCTTGCCGACCTCACGCCCTATACGCGCTACAGCTTTGAGCAGGGAACCTCAAACTCCTTCTATTACGCCGAGGAACCTTTTAGCTATATCCCTTGCGATCGCAACATACGAATCTCGGACCGCGGAACACTTACTAACTTACTTATCACGTCGAACGGTTACACCCTGTCGACCGGCGTCCTCTCCAATGAAATGCAACGGGGCATGGCATCGATCCCGTTAGCAGACGCCCCAACGATGCGCGTAGGCTATATCATGCACGACGAGCGCAAGCCCTCTCCCCTCTTGCAGCAATACCTCGACGAGCTCAACCGCATCATCCATGCCAACTAACTGTCGGAAGACGGGGTAGAAATCGTAGATTGCTAGCCCCCGGCAGGCATGGCGCTACAATGGTCACTCACACGAAACGTACCCAACGAAAGGAACCATGTGAAGGTCATCATCTACACCGACGGCTCGGCTCGATCAAATCCGGGACGTGGCGGCTACGGCGCCGTGCTCAAATACACCAACCCCGCCGGCAAGACCTTCACCTCCGAGCTTTCGCGCGGCTACGCCAAGACCACCAACAACCGCATGGAGCTCATGGCGGTCATCGTGGCACTCGAGGCGCTCAACCGCCCCTGCGACGTCGAAGTCCATTCCGATTCGCAGTACGTCGTCAACGCCTTCAACAAGCACTGGATTGACGGATGGAAAAAACGCGGCTGGAAGACCGCCAACAAGCAGCCTGTCAAGAACCGCGACCTGTGGGAGCGCCTGCTCACCGCGAAGAGCAAGCACAAAGTGGAGTTCATCTGGGTTAAGGGCCACGCCGGCCATGAGCTCAACGAGCGCTGCGATGAGCTCGCAACCACGGCGGCCGACGGCAGCAACCTCGATATCGACACCGGCTTTAACGAGAGCGACCTGTAACGGCGTTTTCGCACGCCATTTCCTACCCCCCTCGCGCTACACTCATCCTGTAAACCGAACGGCACGAGGGGGATACATGCTGCGTATAGCGACCATCGGCACATCCATGATCACCGACGACTTTATCCAAGTCGTCAACGCCAACGACCAAGCCGCGTTTGTGGGCACGCTTTCACGCGACGCCAATCGCGGTACTGCCTTTACCGCCGAGCGCGGTGGCGAGCGAAACTTTACGTCACTCGATGAGCTTGCGGCAGCCGTCGACGTCGACGCCGTCTATATCGGCAGCCCTAACGCACTTCACTACGAGCAGGCCCTTGCCTGCATCGCCGGTGGCAAGCATGTCATCGTCGAGAAGCCCTTCTGCGCCACCGAAGTGCAGGCGCTGGAAGTCTTCCGCGCTGCCGAGGTAGCAGGTGTCGTGGCCCTCGAGGCCATGCGTCCCCTCCACGACCCCGCTTTCCACGCCATCGAGGACGCCCTGGGCGAGATCGCCCCCATCCGCCGCGCCTCATTGCGCTTTGGCAAATATTCCTCGCGCTACAACGAGATTCTCGCGGGACGCGCCACCAATATCTTCGACTGCAATATGGCATCGGGTTCCCTCATGGACATTGGCGTCTACACCGTCGAGCCCATGGTCGAGATTTTCGGCATGCCCTCCGGCCTTACGAGCATGACTACTCTACTCGACCCCACCACGAGACAGCTCACGCACGGCCCCATCGACGGCTGCGGTTCCATCCTCGCCAGCTACGGCGGTGGCCGGATCTCCGTCGAGCTCGCGCACTCCAAAATTACGAATGACCTGCTGCCCTCGCAAATCGAAGGCGAGCGTGGCACTATCCAGATCGACCATCTGTCCACGCCCCGCAACGTCCGCATCGACTATCGCGGCGACGTCGTACGCGGCTCGGCGACCGAGGCACCGCGCGAACAGGGCGACAACGGCCGCGTGCTCGACCTGCCCAAATCGAGCAACACCATGGAATACGAACTCGCAGACTTTATCACCGCCATCGGCGGCATCGATAACGTCAAGGAAGAGATTTGGGAGACCCCGGCGGGACGTCACGAGCTTGGCCACTACCGCGATGTCACGCTCGTCTCACTGCGCATCATGGATGCCGTGCGTCAGCAGGCGGGTATCGCCTTCCCCGCTGACTCTAACAAGCAGGCATAGCGATGGGTTTTTTCGACAAGCTTTTCTCGGGCGTCACCGGCGGCAGCCACGAACCCCAAAAGCCCTCTGGCGTTGAGCTTGAGCTGCGCCGTAGGCTCACCGTGCTCGCAAGCGACGAGGCCACTCAAGACGCCCCGCAGCGCTATTTCCTGCGGTGGGAGGGACAGGTCCAGGGCGTCGGTTTCCGCTTCACCAACACCAACCTCGCACAGGCGCGCTCCCTCACCGGCTGGGTGCGCAATATGGAAGACGGCTCGGTTGAGATGGAGCTACAGGGCACGCCGGCAAACATCGTGTCTCAGCTCGAGGCGCTTCATGCCTCCTACGAGCGCATGGGAACGCGTTTTCGCCTCGCAGACGCCCAGACCCGAGCCTCACTTGCCAATGAAGACGGTTTCATTCCTCGTTATTAGTATTGTGTGCTAAATACGGTATCATTTACCTACGACCGTTGATAGAAAAGAGGCGAGGCGCATGGCGGTGCAAAGAAGGAATACCAGGCAGCGAAAGCTGGTTCTTGACGCTGTGCGCCAAAGCTATAACCATCCCACCGCCGACGAAATCTACAACGCCGTACGCGAACAGGATGACAAGATCAGCCGCGGTACGGTCTACCGCAATCTCAATCTCTTGGCCGACGCCGGCGAGATCCTCTCCATCAAGACGCCGGGCGGCAGCCGCTTCGATCGCACCATCGAGCCGCACGCACATATCATCTGCACCTCGTGCAGCCGCGTCATCGACGTACCGCTCCCCTTCGATGCCCAGCTCGACGCCAAGGCGTCCGAGCAAATCGGCTGGCACGTCACGTCGCACTACACCATCTTCGAGGGTCTCTGCCCCGACTGCCGGTAGCCCTTAGTGGCATGCCCGCAAAATCTACTTGCCCATCCGCTACAGCAAAAAGTAGATTTCTAGGTATGTCCCGAAAACCTACTCGGCGAGCAGACGGCGCAGCTCCTCTTCGACCGTGCGCACGTAACGGACGCGGTCGTTGATGCCTCGCATGGTGGGGTTGCAGCTCTCCATCAGATAGGGATGGCCCACGACGTTGAGCATGTCGCGATCGTTCTCATTGTCGCCAAACGCCATCATCTCATCGGGCGAAATCCCCAGGGCACGACCGTAATCGGCAAGCGCGGAGCCCTTGCCCGAACCGAAACCGATAAAGTCCGTCCATTCGGTTCCCGACGTCATCACGTCGACACGGTCGCTAAAGAGGCGCTCGAAATACTCCAGGGCCGCCGGCTGATCCACCTCGGGCGTCTGGAAGGCAATCTTAATGACGTCCTCGTCGATGTCCTCGGGACGGTCGACCACCGCCACATCGCAGTGGACCTCATAGCGCAAATGGTCGACGAACGCATCGTTGCCGCTCATGGTGTAGAGGTGCCCCTCGCACGAAAGGGTCACGTCGGCATGGGGATACGCAACCACGGCATTCGCGATATCCATAGCAAGGCTGCGCTCCATGGAACGCTTGACAACAGCACGTCCCTCGCTCATCACCAGGGCTCCGTTTTCGCATACATATGCGAGCTCATCGGCCACCGGGGCAAACAGGTGGCGCAAGCTCGCATATTGACGGCCGCTCGCCGGCATAAACACGATACCGCGACGATGCAGCTCATCGATAAGCTCAAAGGCCTCGGAACGCGGCTCGCGCTCCCCCGGATGCAGCAACGTGCCATCCAAATCGCAGGCGATCAGCTTGATTCCCTCAAGACCCATACGCTTCCCCCAAAGCCTCCTATCAACAGCAAGACGGACCTTGATTGGTCGCCCCTCAAAGCCCGTCTTGCGCATACGCGCGCTTAGCCGCGCGTCTTTTTTACGATGGTAAAGTCGGGAGCCATGCTCACGACGACCTCCGCCGCACTCGACGCAAAGCGCCGGCTGGCATCGAGCTCACGTGTGACCACCGAGAGCCGAACACCCTCGACACCCCGGAGCATGCGGCCCAAAACAGGCTGCACCGGCGTATACATGCGCACGGTATGCTCGTCCGAGTCGCCCCGGAAGAGCGGCGCATGCATGTTGCCGATCTCCCAGCACGCATGCGCGAGCGCAATCGGATCCATGCGGTCGACTTCGACCAAATAAACCTCGGCGCTGCGCAGGCGCACGACAACCGCCACAGGCACCACGCCCGAACGGTCGATGGCGAGCACGTCGCCATCGGCAAGACGACCGCCGTCGGCAGCATCCAGCCGAACATCGACCGTGCGCCCCAGCTCCGTCGCGCCCACAAACGCACATACATCGGCCTGGTCCCAATCGAGCAGTAGCTCATCGGCCTCAAAGACACCGCCCAGCTCCCGGCGAAGCAGGAGTTCATAGGACGGATCGTTGAGATTTCCCAAACATGTCGTCGAAACCAAGCGTTCAGGCATACTCTAACCCTCGACCTCGACGAGCTCGATATCAAAGTTGAGGTCCTTGCCGGCCAGCTCGTGGTTGGCGTCGAGCGTCACGGCCTCGGGCGTCACGTCAATGACGACGGCGGGGACGGGCATACCGCTCGGCGTGGACAGGAAGAGCTTCATGCCCTTCTCGATCTGCTCGATGTTGGGAACCTGCTCGGCCGGGAAGGTCAGAACCATCTCGGGATTGCGCTCGCCGTAGGCATCGGCAGCAGGAATGTGCACGGTCTTCTTCTCGCCCACCTGCATGTCGACAACAGCGGCGTCGAAGCCCTTGATCATCTGACCGGCACCGCAGGTGAACTCCAGCGGCTCGCCGCGATCGTAGGAGCTATCGAACTGCGTGCCGTCGTCGAGCGTGCCGCGATAATGGGTCTTGACCTTCTTGCCCTGGTTGGACATGGTAACCTCCGTGATAAGGGCGGCGCACAACGCAGGCCGCCGTGAAC
>DBFCNY010000213.1:0-3694 GCA_048298285.1 Collinsella sp. | reverse complement strand
GTGGACGACGAGGACGAGGACGAGAACCCCCGCGACACCTGGGCGACGGTGCGCCGCCTGTGGAGCGAGGCTGCCGGTGACCATTGGCGCTTCTATATCGTGTTCGCGAGCATCGTGTTCTATGCCATCTTTAACACCGCTGCGCCGGCATATAGCGCCCGCGTGATCGATGAGCTGTGGGGCCACATTCAGGTGGCGTTTGCCAACAACGCTACCTTCAGCATTACCTGGGAGAACTGCGGCAGGACCATCTTCATCTACTTTATGATCTGGACGGCCGCTGCCTCGTTCTACGCGCTCCAGAGCTTTTTGATGTCGAGCGTGGCCGAACGCCTTAACCTGCACCTGCGTAACCGCATCGCACAAAAGCTCAACCGTCTGCCGCTTGCCTTCTTTGATGCGCATCGTCCCGGCGAGGTCGTCAGCCGTGCGACCAACGACTTAGACAAGATGTCTGAGAGCATGCAGCGCGGCTTGCTGCAGCTTCTGGTGTCGATCGGTACCGTGGTGGGCGCCGTGAGCGTGATGTTCGTGTTTAGCGTGCCGCTCACGCTTGTCTTTTTGTTCTTTACGGCGCTTTCGCTGCTGGTGACGAAGGTCGTTTCGCGCCGCACGCACGATGTGACGGGCGAGCGCCAGGAGTGGGTGTCCAAGATTACGAGCGCGGTCGAGGAAGGCTACTCGGGCCGTCTGGTGATCCGTGCGTTTAACCGCGAGCGCCAGAGCTCTGCCGAGGTGCACGAGGCTTCGAAGGAGCTGGCGCGCGTGAGCGCCAAGGCCGACTTTATGATTAACGCCGTCGGTCCCGCGGTGCGTTTTATCGGCCGCTTGGCGCAAATCGTGATTGCGCTTGTGGGCTGCAGCATGTTGGTTGCCGGGCATATGACCGTCGGCGTGTTCCAGGCGTTCTTCCAGTTTATCTATGAGGCGTCCGAGCCCATGACGCAGCTGTCGTTTACCTTTAACTCGCTGCAGAGCGCGCTGGCGAGCGCCGAGCGCGTGTTCGACCTGCTCGACGAGTCCGAGATGGAAGCCGATCCGTTGCCGGCGGCCGCCGCCAAGCTGCCGGGCAAGGTTGAGGGCCGTGTTGCCTTTGAACACGTGCGTTTTGGATATTCGCCCGACAAGCCGCTTATGCGCGACGTGTCGTTTACCGCCGAGCCGGGTCAGAAGATCGCGGTGGTGGGAACCACGGGTGCGGGTAAGACCACGCTCATCAACCTGCTCATGCGCTTTTACGAGATCGACGGCGGCCGCATTACGCTCGACGGCGTGGACACGAGCCGCATGGACCGCGGCGAGCTGCGCCAGCAGTTTGGCATGGTGTTGCAGGACGCCTGGCTGTTCGATGGCACCATTGCCGAGAACATCGCCTATGGCTGTCCCGAGGCGACGCGCGAGGAGATTGTCGCTGCCGCACGTGCCGCTCAGGTCGACTTCTTTGTGCGCACTATGCCGCAGGGCTACGACACGCGTGTGGCTAACGATGCCGAGAGCATCAGCCAGGGCCAACGTCAGCTGCTGACCATCGCGCGCGTGCTGCTCAACAACCCGGCGATCCTCATCCTGGACGAAGCGACGTCGAGTGTGGACACGCGCACCGAGCTCGCCATCGGCCGCGCCATGGACGCGCTCATGCGCGGGCGCACGAGCTTTGTGATCGCGCACCGTCTGTCGACGATCGTCGATGCCGACCTCATCCTGGTCATGGATCATGGCAATATCATCGAGCAGGGTACGCACAAGGAGCTGCTGGCTGCCGAGGGCGCTTATGCCGACCTCTACCTAAGCCAGTTCGCATAAGGTGGCAAAGGGGGCGGTCCCGCATGTCACATCGAAAAGAAGGCGCACCGGGGGCGGATTCCCCGGCGCGCCTTTTGTGCTGGCGTCAATGTTGTCGGTGGCCGTCCGCTTCTAGCGCTCGTCCACGAGCTTGGCGACGAGGGCTTTGAGCTCGGCCACCTCTTGCTCGAGTTCTTTGACGCGACGGGCGTTTTCGGTGATGCCCTGACGGTTGAGGGCGCTCTGCTCGGCTGCATCGTCGGGCATATACTCGCGATGCTGCTTGACGTCGAAACTCTCCTCGAACACGCGGCAGCCGTTGCGCTTGATGATGCGCCCGGGCACGCCCACGACGGTGCAGTTTTCGGGCACGTCCTTGACGACGACCGAGTTGCCGCCGATTTTGACGTTGTTGCCAATGTGGATGTTGCCAAGCACCTTGGCGCCCGTGCCCACCGTGACATTGTTGCCCAGGGTGGGGTGGCGCTTGCCGGTCTCGTTGCCGGTGCCGCCGAGCGTGACGCCCTGGTAGAGCACACAGTTGTCGCCCACGATGGCAGTCTCGCCGATGACGACGCCCATGGCGTGGTCGATAAAGAAGTGCTTGCCGAGCTGCGCGGCGGGATGAATCTCGACGCCGGTGATATGGCGGGTGATTTGCGAGAGCACACGGGCGAGTGAGCGATGACCGTGCTCCCACAGCCAGTGCTCGGGCACGTGGTTCCACTTGGCGTGCAGGCCAGGATAGGAAAGGAAGATGACCAGGCCGTTTTGCGCGGCAGGGTCCTGCGCCTGGACGGTCTTGATGTCCTCGCGAATGGTATTGATAAAGCTCACCGGCCGCCCTCCCTTAGCGCCGTGACAATGCGATTCAATAAAGTATAGCGATTCGCTAGGGATTAGGAAGGGCGATCTTGCTTCGCTTTGGGCGACAAGTGTCAGTTATGCAAACTTGCTGGTAATGAAGTAAGACTTTTGAGGGGTTTGGCCCGTGCTCGCGCCGCAACCGTATACTGGTCAACTTGGACGTGTCCGCGCCCACAACTGAGAGGTTTTACTTCATGGGTTTCATCAATTTTATCGCCGAGCTGCTTAAGGACCCGCGCACCGCGATCGCCAGCTGGATCGCCGCCGGCCCGCTTATGGCCTACGGCTGCGTGTTCCTAATCATCTTTATCGAGACGGGCGTGGTGTTCTTCCCGTTCCTTCCCGGCGACTCGCTGCTGTTTGCCTCGGGCTTCTTTGCCCACAACGGCGGCTTTAACATCGTGGCGCTTCTGGCCACCGCATGGGCCGCAGCCATCCTGGGCGATCAGTGCAACTTTATGATCGGCCACTTCTTTGGCCGCAAGATCATCGCCTCGGGCAAGGTAAAGGCCATGACGCCCGAGCGCATCAAAAAGTCCGAGGATTTCCTGGATAAGTGGGGCCATCTGGCCATCTTCCTCGGTCGCTTCTTCCCGTTCATCCGCACCTTTGTGCCTTTTATCGCCGGCATGGGCGGCATGCACTGGCGCAACTTTGTCATCTTTAACGTGCTGGGTGGAATTACCTGGTCAACGGTCTTTACGCTGCTGGGTTACTTCTTTGGTGGCATTCCGTTTGTGCAGGAGCACTTTGAGCTGCTGATTATCGGCATCGTCGCCGTGTCGATCATCCCGACCGTGGTCGGTCTGGTTAAGGCTAAGCTGGGCAAAAAGAACGCGTAGCTCGAGCCAGCGCGCAAACCGTGCAGTTGAGGCCCGTCACCGTTTACGGTGGCGGGCCTCTTCAGCTTCGGTCAAATGAAAATAGGTTGATTTCCGATCTCAGCCGAACACATTGAGCAAATAGGCCATTCCCGCAGTTAGCCGAACGCCCCCGCGGCCCCTCCTGGGGTCCGGGGGCGCCGTTTTCCCAGTTGAAGGAACGG
>DBFCNY010000212.1:0-3487 GCA_048298285.1 Collinsella sp. | reverse complement strand
CTCTCCAACGTGGGCGCCCAGCTCATTGCCCTTAACTCTGCTGCTGGCTTCTGGGGCCTTATCATCCTGACCCTGTGGCAGCAGGTCGGCTACATGATGATCATCTACATCGCTGGTCTGCAGTCCATTCCGTCCGACTACATCGAGGCCGCCAAGGTCGACGGTGCCACGGCATGGCAGACGTTTTGGAAGGTTAAGATCCCTAACCTGATGCCGACCATCACTATCTGCCTGTTCTTGTCCATCACCAACGGCTTTAAGCTGTTCGACCAGAACCTCGCCCTTACCGGCGGCGCCCCCGCGCACTCCACCGAGATGCTCGCCCTGAACATCTACAACACGTTCTATTCGCGTGCCGGTATCGCATGGCAGGGCATTGGTCAGGCCAAGGCGGTTATCTTCTGCATCCTGGTCGTGGCCATCTCCATGATCCAGCTTAAGGCCACGAGGTCCAAGGAGGTGCAGCAGTAATGAAACGCGATAAGGTTATCAACCGCGCGCTCTCGATTTTCTTTACGATTCTGTCGCTCGCGTGGATCTACCCCGTGTTCATGATTGCGCTTAATTCTTTTAAGAAAGCGACCGCAATCAGCACCACCACGGCATTCGATCTGCTCACGCCCGAGACGTTCAACGGCCTCGCAAACTACATGCACGCCCTTAACGAGCAGGGCTTTGCCTCGGCATTTATGTACTCGCTCATCATCACGGTCACGTCGGTCGTGCTGATCTTGGTGTGCTGCTCCATGTGCGCTTGGTACGTGGTTCGTGTCAACAACAAGATCTCGAACTTCTTCTATTACCTGTTCGTGTTCTCGATGGTCGTGCCGTTCCAGATGCTCATGTTCACGCTGTCCAATTTGGCGGACCGCATCGGCTTTAACACGCCGTTCAACATCTGCTTTATCTATCTGGGCTTTGGCGCGGGCCTGGCGGTCTTTATGTTCGCCGGCTTTGTAAAGAACATCCCGCTCGAGATCGAGGAGGCGGCCATGATCGACGGCTGCAACCCGGTCCAGGTGTTCTTTAAGATTGTCCTTCCCATCATGAAGCCCACCTATCTTTCGGTCGGCATTCTCGAGACCATGTGGGTCTGGAACGACTACCTGCTGCCCTACCTTACGCTCGACTCCACCAAGTACAAGACCATTCCTATCTTGATCCAGTACTTCCGCGGCGGCTACGGCCACGTCGAGCTCGGCCCCATGATGGCCTGCATCATGATGGTCGTTATCCCCATCGTCATCATGTACATCCTCTGCCAGAAGTACATCATCGACGGTGTGGTGGCAGGTGCCGTCAAGGGCTGATGCCGTAACTGTTTTGCAAGTTTTGGCGGCGTCCCTCAGCGCGGCGCCGCGTATCGAAAGGTAAAGACATGGCCGAGATTGTTCTCAAACATGTTCAGAAGGTGTATCCCAACAACGAGTCAAAAAAGAAGGGCTTCTTTGGCAAAAAGAAGAAGACCGAGGAGAAGAAGCACAACCTCAAGGTTACCGAGGACGGTGTGCTCGCTGTAGAGGACTTCAACCTCACCGTTCACGACCAGGAGTTCGTCGTCCTTGTTGGCCCCTCTGGCTGCGGTAAGTCCACGACGATGCGCATGGTCGCCGGCCTGGAGGACATTACCTCGGGCGATGTGCTCATCGATGGCAAGCGTGTCAACGACGTGGCGCCCAAGGACCGCGACATCGCCATGGTGTTCCAGAGCTACGCTCTGTACCCCAATATGACGGTGTACGAGAACATGGCATTTACGCTCGAGCTCAAGAAGGTTCCCAAGGACGAGATCGACCGCAAGGTTCGCTCTGCTGCCGAGATTCTGGGCATTACCGAGTACCTCGACCGTAAGCCCAAGGCACTCTCCGGCGGCCAGCGCCAGCGTGTCGCTATCGGCCGCGCCATCGTGCGTGACCCCAAGGTCTTCCTGATGGACGAGCCGCTGTCCAACCTGGACGCCAAGCTGCGTAACCAGATGCGTGCCGAGCTCATTAAGCTGCGCCACGAGATCAAGGGTACGTTCATCTACGTTACCCACGACCAGACCGAGGCCATGACCCTCGGCGACCGCATCGTGGTCATGAAGGACGGCGTCGTCCAGCAGATCGCCACGCCGCAGGAGGTCTTCAACCATCCCGCGAACATCTTCGTTGCCGGCTTCATCGGCGTGCCGCAGATGAACTTCTTCGATGCCCAGCTGGTGCGCTCGGGCAACGGCTTTACCGTCAAGACCGAGGATATGAACGTGGCGCTCGCTCCCGAGACCTGCGCTCAGCTTGCTCTCAACTGGGACGACGGCGACGTGAAGGAGATCACGGCCGGCGTGCGCCCCGAGCAGATTCTGCTTGCCGACAAGGGCGAGGAGGGTGCGCTCCAGGGCACCGTCGAGGTGACCGAGCTCATGGGCTCGACCGAGCATGTCCACGTGACCGCTCCCGACGGCCAGTTCGTCCTGATCATTCCCGTTGTCGACCTCGAGGCCAAGGGCGCGCTCAAGGCGGGCGACCCCATCTGGTTCAAGTTCGAGAAGAACGCGACCCACCTCTTCGATAAGGTCTCTGGCAAGAACCTTATCTAGGCCTGGTGCATCCGGGCCCTCCCTTTGGGCGACTGCGGTATTGCCATCCTTTTGCCGCGGTCACATATAAGGCTCCCCTCCCGTCCACTGGGCGAGAGGGGAGCCTTTCTTTGTGCTGGGATTGTCTGACCGGTCGTTTGTCTCGATCTGTAACGGGTAGGGCCGATTTCGGACGTTAGATGTTACAGATCGAGACGGTTCCGCTGAGCTAACCATTTCATCTAAATCTGTAACACCAAAGGCGAATTTCAGCTGCTAGATGTTACAGATTGAGATAAACCCAAGGGGAGGGGCCGGTATGTCTCAATCTGTAACAGCTGGGGCCGTTTTTACCGAGTAGCTGTTACAGATCGAGATTGTTTGGTCGAGTCGGGTCACAGGGTAGCGTGCGGGCACAAAAAGCGGAGCCGCGTTGCCACGACTCCGCTTTCAAGAGGATGGGTAAAGGAAACGAAATTAGCTCAGGTGCCAAATCTCGTCGTTGTACTGGGAGATCGTGCGGTCAGACGAGAAGGTGCCGGCGTTGGCGATATTGATGAGCGTCTTGCGCATCCAGGCGTCCTGGTCCTCGTAGTCGGCCAACACGCGCTCCTTGGTCTGGATGTACTCCTCGATGTCGAGCAGGGCCATAAACCAGTCCTTGCCCTTAATGTCATCGTGCAGGCGCCGCAGGCGCTCGGCGTTGCCGGTCGCCATAAAGGCCGGGTTGGTGATGAAGTCCACCAGCAGTTTAATGCCGGGCTTGCGGTAGAGCGCACCGGCGTTGTAGGTGCCGTCGGCGTAGAGCTGCTCAACCTGTTTGGACGAGGCGCCAAAGGTATAGATGTTCTCGTCGCCCACGAGCTCGGCAATCTCCACGTTGGCACCGTCGAGCGTGCACAGGGTTAGGGCGCCGTTGAGCATGAACTT
>DBFCNY010000211.1:0-8958 GCA_048298285.1 Collinsella sp. | reverse complement strand
CCCCAATGCACCATTGTTGATGGGAGAGGCATGTCGGATTCGCCTAACTTTTTGAGTTATGCCCAGACGGCGTTCGATTCGTTTGAGGAGCGGCCGTTTTGCGCGGTGGACAGCCTGGTGTTTGCATGGCTGTCGTATTTGCGCTTGCCGGGGGATATGCCGGAGCTTGCCGGCTGGCAGGGACTGGACGTGCGTGAGCTACTGCGCGCCGAGTGCTACCGGGACATGATTGGCGACCTGTGGGATCCGGAGGAGAGCCGCGCCTTGTTGGAGGCTGTTGCGGCAAGTCCGCGCTACCGCGGCGTGCGCGTGTGCGGATACCGTGCCGTGAGCGACGTGGCAACGACGGAGCAGTTTGCGGCCATGACGTTCCGATTCCCGGCAGGATTTTCCTATCTTGCCTTCCGGGGGACCGACAGCACGATCGTGGGCTGGAAAGAGGACTTTAACATGGCTTTCCGGTGTCCTGTGCCGGCCCAGGAATCTGCGGCGCGCTATGTGGACGAGGCGGTGGCCGCGATTGATGGTCCGCTCTTGTGCGGAGGCCATTCCAAGGGCGGAAACTTGGCGGTGTATGGCGCGGCGATGTGCTCTGACGCTGCTGGCGACCGGATCGAACGGGCCTTCTCCCACGATGGCCCCGGCTTTGTCGAGGAGTTCCTGAGCGGTGACGCCTTCGCAGGTCTTTCCGGCCGCATCGACAAGACCCTGCCCCAGTCTTCGATTTTCGGCATGATGTTCGAGACGCAGGAAGATTACGCCATTGTCGAGAGCACCGAATTCAGTCTGCTGCAGCACAATCCCTTTAGCTGGGTCGTTGACGGCTACGACTTTGTGTATTGCGAGCGTCTGTCTGCCGGCGCTCGATACGTCGATAGCTCTATTCGCGAGATGCTGCTTGCAGTGGGGCCTGCCGAGCGCGAGCGCTTTGTAGATGCGTTGTTCTCCGTGTTTGAAGCCACAGGGGCCGAACGGTTCGCAGATATCGCAGGGAATTTGCGCGAGAGCCTGCCGGTGATGCTCCAGGCTGCTCAGAGCTTCGACAAAGATACGCGCCGTTTCATCTCGCAGACCGTCGTCGCAATTCTTAAATGCGCCCTGCTGCCCAAGCGTTCCGAGCTCAACGTTCCTGCTGCCGGCAAGAGCCTGGCAGAGCAGCTCGAGGCGTGGCAGTCCGAGCTCCTGCGCTAACGCTGGTGCAAAGGGGTATGTTGGTGCATTGGGGCAGGCACGACCGCTATACTGATTCGTGCTGAAATCGATCTAGAACGGAATGCCGTATATGAAAATCAATCACGCAATCCTGCATATCCTGGACTTTGACTCGGCCGTCAACGTCATGAGCCAGCGCGAGCTCGATATCGAGAGCCGCACCGTGCGCAACTTCGTGACCACGCATCTGCGTCGCGCCCGCACGTCTGCCGATAACAAGCGCGCCACGTTTGCCGAGAACTCCGCATTCGGCGGCGAGCTCAAGGGCTATTTCTTTGGCGAGCGCGAATTCGTGGACCTGTCGCAGCAGATTGCGGAGTTTATCTCCTCGGAGCTTACCAAGGCCGAAAAGGCCGAGTCCACCGATGTCCTCGTTGCCGACTTTGACGATGACGAGGACGCACGCTGGTTTGCCGTCATGCTGTTGGGTTCCAAGCAGGCCTTTATGCACGAGGTAGGCTGCGAGGAGGGCGAGGTGCGCAACGATATCGCACGCCATTACGCTATCCTGCCGAATCCTTCCCAAAAGGTGCCGAGCTACGCCATCGTGCGCACGAGCACCATGGAGATCGGCTACGTGGACAAAAAGCGCAAGATCGCCGGTGAGGACCGCATGCTTATTCCTGACGGCCTGCTGCAGTGCGATACGGGCGTGTCGGGCAAGGAGATTATCGACACCGTGACGCGCGTGGTCGAGGAGGTTGCCGAGGAGCACGGCGCCAATACGGCCGTGGCGCTCGCCAAGGTCAAAGCCGCTGTTGCCGAGAAGGTCGAAGACGACGAGGAACTGCCGCCTTGGGATATCGTCGACGAGGTCTTTGAGGACGAGCCGGTCATCAAAGAGAGCGTTCGTGCGGCATTGACCGAGGAAAAGGTGCCCGAGCGCGTGCCCGTGGAGCGTAAACAGGTCGAGCGTGCGGCCGTGCGCAATCATAAGATTCGAACCGATACGGGTATCGAGATCAGCTTCCCGGCCGAGATGGGCTCGAACTCCGAGTATATCGAGTTCGTCAACGAGCCCAACGGCCTCATCTCCATCGAGCTCAAGAACATCGGAAGCATCGAGAACCGATAGCGCAATAGTTTCTTCCAAAGAGAAATCTGGATTATATTTTGAAGTATACTTTGAAATATAATCCAGATTATTTTTTTGGAGGTACAAATGTCCCCACTTGTTCTGGAAAAGCCGGTGTTTACAAAAAATCAGGTAGTTTCTGCCACCGAAGCGAGCAAGTCCTTATCTGCCGTTCGCAAGCGCGCTAAGCGCGCGCCGCAGTTTATCGCCGATCATAACGATATCGATACCGTGATTATCGACTACGCCGCCTATGAGGAAATGTACGGCGCCCTACAGTACCTTCGCGAACTTGAGCTTGATCGTATTGCGGCAGATCGAATCAAAAACGGACCGCATGAGTTTATTCCGTTTGAAGATACCCTGACTCCTGAGGAGCTCGCGGAGTTCGAATCGATGGACTCCGACGCGATTTCGGATGAGGATCTTTTCGAATGAGCGGGCACTTTGTCGTCGGCTTTTTGAATCGAGACGTCGAGAAGGAATATCAAAAACTAGATGGTTCTCAGCGAAGGCTCGTCCGCATTGCAGTGGCGAAATTAAAGACGCGCGCCGATGAAATCGGAACGCCGCTTCACGGTGAGCTTGCCGGCTGCAAAAAGATTAAATGGAGAAAGGCGGGACTCCGAATGGTATTTCGAATTCGAGAGGACGGAACGGTTGAGATTGCCGAGATCGTTGCAATAGGTCGACGCGACCGTTCAGAGGTCTATAAGACGGCTGCCGATCGTTTGTCGAAGCATCCAGCCATGGTCGAATACGACGGAACCTTGAGATAAAGAAGGCCGAAGCCCTGGTTGGGGCTTCGGCCTTTGTTGTTTTTAGCTTGGTTGCTGACATTGCGCCGCAGGTTGAGCATGCGTCAGCGAAAACGCCCCAGAGCGAGCAAGGTGACGTGAAAGAGGAGGGCATTGACCTTCTGGTCATGCCCGACGATTGAACGTCAGATTGCCGTTCTGGGGCGTTTGCAGCGTCGAGGCGTTACGCGGTTTGGTAAAACCGCGTAACCTTAAAGTTGGCGCAGGCCTTCCTCGAGGCCGGTCTTGCTGTCGGTCTTCTCATCGCGCATCTTGATGACGCGGGCGGGGACACCGGCTACGACGGCGCCGGCGGGGACGTCCTCGACGCATACGGCGCCGGCGGCCACGACGGCGCCCTTGCCCACGCGCACGCCCTCCAGGACCACGGCGTTGGCGCCAATCATGACATCGTCCTCGATGATGACGGGCGTGGCGCTCGCGGGCTCAACGACGCCCGCCAGCACGGTGCCGGCGCCGATATGGCAGTTCTTGCCCACGGTGGCGCGGCCGCCCAGCACGGCGCCCATATCGATCATGGAACCCTCGCCGATGACGGAGCCGATGTTGATGATGGCGCCCATCATGATGACAGCACGGTCACCGATCTCGACACGGTCGCGGATAATCGCGCCCGGCTCGATGCGGGCGTTGATGCCCTTAAGGTCGAGCATGGGGACGGCGGAGTTGCGGCAGTCATTCTCCACGTCGTAGTAGTCGATGGAGTCGGCGTTGGCGTCGAGGATGGCCTTGAGCTCATCCCAGTCGCCAAAGACGGTCTTGCCGCGACGGCCGCCGTAGACGTGTGCATCGCCCCACTGGACTTTCATGCCGGGCTTCTCGCGCACATACAGCTTGACGGGCGTCTTCTTGGGCGCGGTGGCGATGTAGTTGATAATCTCCTGTGCATCCATCTCGGCTGCGTTGCTCATATCTTGTTTCTCCTTTAGCTGGGACTGGTTAATGATTGGCTAGGCGAACATGACCTGGTCGAAGGTGTAGAAGCCGGGATCACGGACGACGAGCTTCTGAGCGGCGGTCAGGGCGCCGTTGACAAAAATCTGACGGCTCGTGGCGCGGTGCGTGAGCGTGACCTCCTCGTCCTGGCCAAAGAAGCTCACCTCGTGCACGCCGGCGACGGTGCCGCCGCGTAGCGAGTGCATGCCGATCTCCTTGGGGTCGCGCGCGCCGCACATGCCCTCGCGGCCGTAGACGGGGTGATAGCCGGCCTCGGGCTCGGCCTCGACCACGGCGTCGAGCAGTAGCTTGGCGGTGCCGCTGGGGGCATCGACCTTTTGGTTGTGGTGCGTCTCGACGATCTCGCAGTCAAAGCCGGGCAGCTCGCGCGTGGCCTGGGCCACCAGATGGCGCAGAGTGGCGATGCCGATGGAGTAGTTGCCCGAGTGCATGACGCGGGCGTTCTGGCCCAGCTCGCGCAGGCGGTCCATCTGCTCAGGCGTGTAGCCCGTGGTGCCGGAAACGAGTGCGGCGCCCGTACGCTCGACATAGGCAACGACGGCATCAAAGGTCGCGACGTTCGAGAAGTCGATGATCACATCGGCAGCCGGAGCGCTCTCGAGCTCGGTCAGATCAAAGCCGATCTGGGCGACGATATCAAAGACGGGCTGACCGGCGGCATCAACGATGCTCTCGGCGGTGGTGCGGATGAGCGAGCCCATGCGGCCCGTTCCCATAATGACGGTCTTAATCAAGCAGACCAGCTCCTTTCAGAGCATCGGTAAGTGCGGTGCGCGTGTCGTCAGCCATGGGGCACAGCGGCATGCGATAGTTGGCATCGATCATACCCATCTGGGCGAGCGCTTCCTTAACGGGGATGGGGTTGACTTCGCTAAAGAGGGCGTTGATGAGCGGCTGGCCGGCAATCTGGATCTCGCGGGCGCGCTCCACGTCACCGTCCAGGTAGGCGCGGCACATGTCGTGCACGAGTTGCGGCTGCACGTCGGCCCAAACGCTGATGGTGCCCGAGGCGCCCAGGCTCATGAGCGGTACGGTGAGCGCGTCCTCGCCCGAATACATGCGGAAGTCGTTGGACAGCAGGTGCGCGATCTTGGCGGCATAGGCGACGTTGCCCGAGGCCTCCTTGATACCCATGATGTTGGGGTGTGCGGCCAGGCGCTCGACATTGCGCTCGCTGATACCGCAGCCGCAACGACCGGGGATGTTGTACAAGATGCAGGGGATGTCCACCGCATCGGCTACGGTCTTAAAGTGCTGGTAAATGCCCTCCTCGTTGGACTTGTTGTAGTAGGGGGTGATGAGCAGCAGGCCGTCGGCGCCCAGGCCCTGGTAGGTGAGCGACTTGGTGAGCATCGTCTGCGTGGAGTTGGAGCCCGACCCGGCGATGACGGGGATGCGGCCTGCGACCTGCTTGACCACGGCGGCAACGACAGAGTTGTCCTCGTCGTCGGTCATCGTGGCGCTCTCGCCGGTGGTGCCCAAGGTGAGGATGGCGTCGGTGCCGTTCTGAAGATGGAAATCGACCAGGCGCTCAAGCGCATCAAAGTCGACGCTGCCGTCCTTCTTAAACGGGGTGACGAGGGCGACGATCGAGCCCTCGAGGTTGCGGACATCCATATTCTTCTCCTTCGCCTCCGCGATTTGGATGCGTTTGTTCCATTGAGCTGCGACTGCCAGGCGCTCGTCTTGGGCGCGACGGCGGGCGCTTTCGGCGCGCGACTTGGCCAGCAGCTCTCGGCCGCACGGCAGCACGTCGAGCGTGGAAAAGTAATCGCCCGGGCGCTCGGCGCGGCGGATGAGGTCGGCCGCGCCATCGGGGCGCAGCAGGACCTCGGCGGAGCGCAGACGTCCGTTGTAGTTGTAGCCCATGGAGTAGCCATGCGCACCGGTATCGTGGATTACAAGCAGGTCACCCATGTCGATATGCGGCAGCTCGCGGTCGATGGCGAACTTATCGTTGTTCTCGCACAGATTGCCCGTGATGTCATAGGTGTTCGTGACGGGCGCCGTGGCCTTGTCGTCGCCGCCCGGCTGACCCATCACCGTGATGTGGTGGTAAGCGCCATACATGGCGGGACGAATGAGGTCGACGGCACTGGCGTCCACGCCGATATAGTCTTTGTAGATCTGCTTCTCGTGGATGGCCTTGGTGACCAGGCAGCCGTAGGGGCCCATCATAAAGCGACCCATCTCGGTACAGATCGCCACATCGCCCATGCCGGCGGGGACCAGAATCTCGTCGTAGGCTGCGTGTACGCCCTCGCCGATGGCGTGGATGTCGTTAGCCTGCTGCTCGGGCAGGTAGGGGATACCGACGCCGCCGGACAGATTGATGAAGACGACGTGTGCGTCGGTCTCGCGCTCCAGGCGCACGGCAAGCTCAAAGAGGATGCGTGCGAGTTTGGGGTAGTAGTCGTTGGTGACGGTGTTGCTGGCAAGGAATGCGTGGATGCCAAAGTCCTCGGCGCCCTTGGCCTTGAGCATGCGGAACGCCTCGAAGAGTTGCTCGGTGGTCATGCCGTACTTGGAGTCGCCCGGGTTGTCCATGATGCCGTTGGAGAGCTGGAACAGGCCGCCTGGATTAAAGCGGCAGCTGACCGTTTTGGGGATGGGTCCCGCAACACGCTCAAAGAACTCGATGTGGCTGATGTCGTCAAAGTTGACGATGGCACCCAGCTTGTCGGCGAGCTCAAAGTCGGCAGCCGGCGTATCGTTGGACGAGAACATGATGTCGTGTCCCGTGATACCCAGCGAGCGGGCGATCATGAGCTCGGTATAGCTCGAGCAATCGCAGCCGCAGCCGTATTCGTTGAGAATGGAGATGAGCGCCGGGTTGGGGTTGGCCTTGACGGCAAAGTATTCCTTAAAGCCCGGGTTCCATGCAAAGGCGTCGCGCACTTCTTGTATGTTGCGGCGGATGCCCGCCTCGTCGTATAGATGAAACGGCGTGGGGAACTGCTCGACGATATGCTCGAGTGTCTCCTTGTCCACAAACGGCTGTTTGGCCGCATATGCCTCGTTGGGGGTCAATGCCATGTCCCGTAAACCTCGCTATCCAGACGGCGCCATCTGCGCATCGAATCCGCATAGCGTGGACCCAATGTCCGGATAGCGCTCCCGCATTGCTGCAGACAGTCCTGTGGGTGTTTCCCACAGGCCCACCAGGTTGTTCGTGCCCGTAAAACCCAGTTCGGCGGGTTTCGCCTCCCCACGGGGTCAAAGCCTGCCGGCTCGCGCGCGGCTCTTCGTGCCCGCGCCTCTATCAAGTGGTAAAGACCCTATCACGTTGCACTTTACCAAACAAGAGTATTCGTATATAACGTTTAAAAAATGCAGGGATATGCTGGAAACATGTGCGCCACAATCCTGTATCACAATAAGTTGCAACAGATGTGCCTCACGAAGGGATCCTCTATGACCGAGCTCCAAGAACTCCGTCGCTATCGCCGCGATCTCCATCGCATTCCGGAGCTCGATTTCGATCTTCCGCAAACCATTGCCTATATCGAGGGCGTGTTGGCACCGCTCGCTTGCGAGGTGACCCATCCGTGCCCCAGCTGCGTCTGCGCTTTCTTCGACGCCGGCGTTGGTGCCGCGCATGCCACGGCGATTCGCGCCGATATGGATGCGCTGCCCATTGCCGAGGCAACAGGGGCAGCGTTCGCCTCGACACATCCCGGCAAGATGCACGCTTGCGGACATGACGGACACATGGCCATGGCACTTGCCGCCGCGACGTATGTCGACCGTACGATTCGCGAGCAGCCGGGCGCCATGAGGCGCAACGTACTCTTTGTGTTTCAGCCGGCCGAGGAAACGACAGGTGGTGCCAAGACGGTATGCGAGAGCGGTGTGTTCGAGCGCTATGGGGTGGATCGCATCTTCGGCTTCCACGTGTGGCCCGATCTGCCCGCCGGCACGTTGGCGAGCTGCTCCGGTCCGCTGCTGGCGCGTTCGAGCGAGACGCATATCCATATTCACGGTACGAGCATCCACATCGCTAAGACCTATGGTGTGCCGGTCGAGGAGTCGCACGATGCGGCGCTGGCGGCTGCCAAGTTCTTGGTTGCCGAGCGCGAACTGATGGATGAGCTGGGTGCCGATGAGCCCTGCATTGGCAAGTTCGGCCTGCTGCAGGCGGGCACCGTCTGCAATGCGGTGGCGGGGGAGGCCCATGTTGCCGGTAGCTTGCGTGTGTTTACGGACGCCATGTTCGACCGTGCGCGCGAGGGCGTACGTCGCGTGCTCGATGAAGCGTGTGCTTCAACGGGTTGCACGTACGATCTTGACTTTGCCGAGGGCTATCCGCCGGTCGACAACGACTCCGAGTTGTTTGCCCGAATCGCGCCTGCTCTGCCCGAGTTACAGCTCGTGGATGAGCCGCTGCTGATTGCCGAGGACTTTGCCTTCTATCAGCGCCATCTGCCGGGCGTGTTTTTCCTGCTGGGCACGGGTATGCCAGAGGGCCAAGACAACCCGAGTGATTCGGATGGCTGCCCCGCTTATGCCACAAGCGCTCTGCATACCGATAGCATGCTCTTCGACGAGGAAATCCTACTCAAAGGCCTCGATGTCTACAAACGATTGCTTTTGCTTAACTAAGGCGTGAAGGACTATTTGTTCTAGAAAACACGAACAAACGTACGATATAATAGAGATGTAAGTCTATAGAAACGTTTGACGTTACTAACGTAAGGCGATACTATGATTGCATCGTATAAAGATGAGGATACCGAACGCTTTGCCATGGGTGTGCGGGTCAGGAGGTTCGTGCCCTTTGAGCGTGTTGCGTTGAGGAAGATTCGCCAACTGCAGGTTTGTGCTTCGCTTGATGATCTTCGCGTTCCGCCGGGCAATCGCCTGGAAGCTTTGAAGGGCGATCGTGCCGGTCAATAT
>DBFCNY010000210.1:0-6521 GCA_048298285.1 Collinsella sp. | reverse complement strand
TGCCCGCTTCCCCCGAGAACAATTATCAGTGCAGGTAGATGCCTTGCACTTTTTAGCGAAAAGCCGGCGTGGTTGGCATTTCTCAATTCATCGTAGTAAACCGGCATAGTTTCGTATTTCCAGCAGCCCCAAATTCGTCAATACGCCGGCGTTTATGCAAAAAGCCCGACCTCCGCATGGAGATCGGGCTTATAGGGCTCAGCAAAGCCGAACCTACACGGTTAAATGACCCGTAGCTTACATCTGCTCGGGAGCGGAGACACCAACAAGGGTGAGCACCAGGGCGAGCGTCACGCGGACGGCATCGCAAGCGGCCAGACGGGCACGCGAAAGCTCGGGGTCGACGGGACGGCCCTCGCTCGGCAGCACCTGGCAAGCAGCATAGAAGCTGTGGAAGTCGCCGGCAAGCTCCTCGGCAAAGTGCGTCAGACGGAACGGGGCGCGATCACGAGCGCAGCTGGCGATGAGGTCGGTGAGCTCGTTGAGCTTACGCGAAAGGGCAAGCTCGGTCGGGTCGGTCAACAGCGAGTAATCGACGTTCTCACCGATGGCCTTGGCAGCGACGGCCTTCATGCCCATCTCGTCAGCCTGCTCGGGCGTAACGTCGGCGGCACGGCGCAGAATGGAGCACACGCGGGCGTGAGCGTACTGCACGTAGTACACCGGGTTGGAGTTGTCGCGCTTCTTGACGGCCTCGATATCGAAGTCGACCATCTGGTTGGAGCTCTTGGAGATGAGCGTGTAGCGAGCGGCATCGGAGCCGACCTCGTCGACGAGTTCCTGCAGGGTCACCATGGTGCCCTTGCGCTTGGACATACGGACGGGCTTGCCGTTACGCAGCAGGTTGACGAGCTGGCCCAGCAGAACCTCAAACTTGCCGGGGTAACCCAGAGCGTCGCAGACGCAGCGGACGCGCTCGATGTAGCCGTGGTGGTCGGCGCCCCAGATGTCGATGACGTGGTCGACGCGCTGGAACTTATCCCAGTGATAGGCAACGTCGGAGGCGAAGTAGGTGTACTCGCCGTCGGACTTGATCAGGACGCGGTCCTTGTCATCGCCCAGGTCGGTGGAGCGGAACCACAGGGCGCCGTCCTTGGTGTAGAGGTAACCCATCTTGTCGAGCTTCTCAAAGGCGCGGTCGACGGCGGAGGTGCCGGCGGTCTCGCCCTCGGTGTCCTTCACATACAGCGAGCGCTCGGAGAACCAACGATCGAAGTCGCAATTGACGGCGTGGCAGAGGTCACGCATGTTGTCGACCATCTTCACATAGCCGCGCTCGCGGAAGCTCTCCATGCGCTCCTGAGGATCGGCGTTGACCCACTTGTCGCCGTCGGTGCGCCAGAACTCGGCAGCCTCGTCGATGATGTAGTCGCCGCCGTAGGAGTCCTTGCCCAGGGTCTCGGCAAAGTTGTCCTGGTACGGATGGGTCTCGGGATGCTCGTCGTTCTCGTCGGCAACAAAGGCGTCGCGGTCGGCGATCAGCAGCTTGTGAGCCTCGTCGATATCCACGCCCTGCTTGGCGATGATGTCGGCAAGCTGCATATAGCGCGTGCTGATGGAGTTGCCGAAGGTGTTCATCTGAGAGCCGTGGTCGTTGATGTAGAACTCACGCTGGATGTCGTAACCGGCGTGGTCCATAACACGGCAGAGCGAGTCGCCCAGCGCGGCCCAGCGGCCGTGGCCGATGTGCATGGGGCCGACGGGGTTGGCGGAGACGAACTCGACCTGGGTCTTCAGGCCACCACCGACGTTGGACTTAGCGAAGTCCATACCCTTCTCGCGAGCCTCGCCAAAGATGGCATTCTTGACGGCAACGGAGAGGTAGAAGTTGATGAAGCCGGGGCCTGCGATCTCGACCTTCTCGATCGCGGGGTCCTCGGGTATATGGGCAACGATGGCCTCGGCGATCTTGCGCGGGGCGCAGTGGGCCAGCTTGGCGGACTTCAGGGCCATGGTAGAGGTCCACTCGCCATGAGAAGTGTCAGCCGGTCGCTCGATAGCGCAATCGTCAAGTTCAAATGCGGAAAGGTCGCCGGCCTCCTGGGCCGCAGCAAGCGCAGCGCGTACCAGCTCTTCAATCTTCTCGGGCATAGATCCTCCTTGTGTTAAAGCCCCCGAGCTCTTGGTCACTCGTAGGGCAAAAGCCAGAGTTTGTAGCACTCTATCACAAGCGACGGGCACTGTCGCAGGGTAAAGCTAATAGATATTGCATATGCACAAAAATGACTACAGCTTGTATGGAGTCACTCAAAGATGCCGGTCTGCCTGCAGATTATGCAGGCGTTGAAAATGTATAAAGGTGTGAATGAGCTGCGTCTGTTATCGAATACTCTTACCTATCAGAGTTGTGTGCTTTTCCTGCATAAAGTAAGGGTTTGCGCACGTCAGCGTGTTATTCTAGACATACGTAAATTCGTATAAGTTGGAGGTAGCATGTTCTCAATCGGTCAACACGTCATTCATCCGGGTCAGGGAGTCTGCACCGTCGTCGGTTTTAGGGACGACACGCCGCAGCCCATGCTACTGCTCGAGACCAAGCAGGGACATGCGCAGACGATCCTCATGTACCCCGTGGCGCAGGCCGACCGTTTGCACGCCGCCATCTCGCAGCAAGATGCCGAGCACCTGCTGAGCCACTATGACGAGCTGGAGTGCGACACCTTTACCGAGCGCAACAGCTCACTTGAGGAGACACACTTTAAGCAGCAGCTCAAGCTGGGCGCGCCTGAGACGGTCCGCGTGGCAAAGACCATGATGCACCGCATTCGCCAGGCCGAGGAAGCTGATAAAAAACCCAGCTCCTACTACATGCGCGTACTCAAGGAGGCCAAACGCCGCTCCATCGAGGAGTTCGCCGTGGCCCTGGGTGTCACCGAGGAGGACGCCGAAGCCCGCCTAGCCCAAGCCGCCCTCAACTAACCCATCCGCACCAAGAACCGCCACAAAGGGGACAGGCACCTTTGTGGCGGTTTTCTTGTTCTAGTAGTATTCAATCTTAGCGATACCCACGAGCACAAGGAGTCTCTTATGGCAGAGCCGCTTACCGCCGGAATCACCCGCGACCGCGCGTTTGAACTGCTTAACGAGCACAACAAAGACCCGTTCCACATCACCCATGCCGAGACGGTCGAGGGCACCATGCGCTACTTTGCGCGCGAGTTCGACCCCGAGAACGAGGAGTTTTGGGGCATCGTCGGCCTGCTGCACGACTTGGATTGGGAGGAGCATGAGGACGACCCCATGAACCACACCATCTATGCTGCCGAGATTCTCGAGGGCGAAGGTGCGTCTCCCGAGCTCATTCGCGCCATCCAGACGCACACGTCCGACTTCAACACCTCGCTGCCCAAGCCCGAGCTGCAGATGGAAAAGATCCTGTTTGCCTGCGATGAGCTCACCGGCCTGATCGGCGCTGCAGTCATCATGCGCCCGAGCAAGAGCGTTATGGACTTTACGACCAAGTCGCTCAAGAAGAAGTTCAAGGACAAACGCTTTGCCGCCGGCTGCTCGCGCGACGTGATTTCGCAGGGCGCCGAGATGTTGGGCTGGGAGCTCCCCGAGCTCTTTGACCGCACGATCGCGGCCATGCAGTCCTTCGCCCCCGACCGAGATACCTTCCAGGCCTAACCGTCAACGCCACCTAAATCCACCACAAAGGGGACAGGCACCTTTGTGGTGGTTTTTGTTTGCGCGGGCGTTAGGGGCGGACCTGGCCGGTGCCTCGAAGCTTGTATTTGTAGGTGGTGAGGGCCTCGGCGGCAAAGGGGCCACGGGCGTGGAGTTTTTGGGTCGAGATGCCGATCTCGGCGCCCAGGCCAAACTCGCCGCCGTCGGTGAAGCGCGTGCTGGCGTTGGCGTACACGGCCGAGGCATCGACAGCATCCAGGAAGCACTCGCAAGCATCCGTGTCCTCGGCAACGATGGCCTCGGAGTGCATCGTGCCGTAGCGGTTGATGTGTGCGATGGCCTCGTCCTCGTTTGCCACGACCTTCACGCTCATCTCGAGCGCCAGGTACTCGCGACCCCAGTCCTCCTCAGTCGCGGCGACGTAGTTGTCGCCCTCGGCAAGCCCAGCGTCGGCGCATGCGGCGCACGTGGCCTCGTCGCCGTGAATGAGCACGCCGTGGTCGTGCAGCACGGCAACGACCGCCGGCAAAAACGAATCTGCCACGGCGCGGTCGACCAGCAGCGACTCGGCGGCATTGCACACGCCTACGCGCTGGGTCTTGGCATTAACGATAATGTTGAGCGCCTTATCAAAGTTGGCGGATTCATGCACGTAGATGTGGCAGTTGCCCGTGCCCGTCTCGATCACCGGCACAAGCGACTCGCGCACGCAGCGCTGGATCAGGCCTGCACCGCCGCGCGGAATGAGCACGTCGACGACACCGCGGAGCTTCATGAGCTCGCCAGTGGCCTCGCGGTCGGTGGACTCGATCATCGACACGGCCTCACGCGGGAAGCCCTTGGCCTCAAGCGCATCGGCCAGCAGCTCGGCGATCATGGCACACGAGTGATAGGCCAGCGAGCCGCCGCGCAGAATGCAGGCGTTGCCGGTACGGATGCAGATGCCCGCGGCGTCGGCCGTCACGTTGGGGCGCGCCTCGTAGACCATAGCGACCAGGCCCAGCGGCACACTCACACGGGTCAGGTCCACGCCGCTTGCAAGCACGCGGTGGTCGAGCACGCGGCCCACGGGATCAGGCAGCTCGGCGAGCTTTTCCAGGCCGGCGGCCATGCCCTCGACGCGCTCGGGCGTCAGCAGCAGGCGATCGAGCAGTCCGGCCGAAGTGCCCGCATCGCGCGCGGCGGACATATCGAGCTCGTTAGCGGCGACGATGGAGTCGACACCGTTGCGCAGTGCTGCGGCCATGGCGCGCACGGCCTCCTGACGCCGCTCATCGCTCGCCGTGGCAAGCGAGGCCGACGCTGCCTTGGCGGCAACGGCAAGATCGTGGACATACGTGGCTATATCGACCGACATGGGCGGCCCTTTCTCCTAGAAGTTTGCAACCATGGTAGCCGATTTGCGCATGGCCTCGCCCACGGCGCTAGAATTGGTCAACCCGAAACACCGCAACGAACGGAAGACTCACATGGCCCTCATCACTTCGTACCACGTCCCCGGCCTTTACGTCGAGGACCACAGCATCGACGTCCCCCTTGACTGGCGCGGCCTGGAGCCGATGCTCCTGGCCGTCGGCAGTACCATGCGCCGCGGCGCCATGCCGGCGCCCATCGCCGGCGCGCCCGAGAGCATCAAGCTCTTCTACCGCGTGGTTTGCGCGCCCGACCGCATCAACGACGACCTGCCGCTGCTCCTGTTTTTGCAGGGCGGCCCCGGCGGCGAGAGCCCACGTCCGCTGTCGCCCACAAGCGACGGCTGGATCGAGGAGGCCGTCAAGCACTTCCGCGTGGTCCTTCCCGACCAGCGCGGCACCGGACGCAGTAGCTGCGTGGACGGACGCACGATCAAGGCACTGGGTGATCGCGCAACGGCCGCCGGCGCCGATACAGCACGCTCGCAGGCGGACTTCCTCAAGCGCCACCTCGCCAGCTCCATCGTGCGCGATTTTGAGTACCTGCGCCTAGTGGGCTTTGGCGGCAAGCCGTGGGTCACGCTCGGCCAAAGCTACGGCGGTTTTTTGACGCTGAGCTACCTGTCGCTCTTCCCCGAGGGCGTGGCGGCGAGCTTTACCTGCGGCGGAATCCCCCACGTGCCGGCGAGCGCAAGCGAGGTCTACGCGCACACCTTCCCGCGCATGGCCGCCAAGACGCAGCAGTATTATGACCGCTACCCCGCTGACGTCGAGCGCGTGACAGCCCTGGCCGATGCGCTCGAAGCCCAGAAGCCCGTGCTGCCCGACGGCTCGCCGATGACAGTCGAGCGCCTACAGCTCATGGGCAGCGACTTTGGCATGAAGCCGAGCTTTGAACGCATGCATTGGATTATCGATCACGCTTTTGTTGATGGCGACGGCACGCTGACCTGCGACGCCTCGGTATCTGACAGCTTTTTGATGCGCGCCTTCGAGCGCACCAACACGCGCACGAATCCGCTGTACTGGACGCTGCAGGAGTTCATATACGCCGACGGTGACACTATGCCCATTGGCTGGGCCGCGGCTGAAGAGAAGGCTCACCGCACCGAGTTCGACACCCTCGCGCGCCCGCTCATGTTTACCGGCGAGGCCATGTTCCCGTGGATGTTCGAGCAGATGCCCGAGCTCAAGCCCTTCAAGCCCGCCATGGACCTGCTGATGGAAGACACCAGCTGGGACAAGATCTACGACCCGCAGCGCCTGGCCTACAACGAAGTGCCGCTCCAGGCCGCGGTGTATTTCGACGACATGTACGTGGATTCGGGCCTGCAGCTCGATACGCTCAGCCGCGTGGGCAACTCGCATGCCTGGGTGACCAACGAGTTCGAGCACGACGGTCTGCACGGCAGTGTGGTGTTCAAGCACCTCTTCGACGAAGCACTCAACCGCGGAGACCTGCGCCGGATCTTCTAACAAAGG
>DBFCNY010000209.1:0-8411 GCA_048298285.1 Collinsella sp. | reverse complement strand
GCGATGAGCTGGGCGTTGAGATCAGATGCCACCGCGGCAGCACGCTCAAACACACCCGAAGCAACGGTAACCTGGGCATCAACCGGGGCATGGCAGCCCGGGAAGACAGGCGCCACAAGCTGCGAGATATACGGATCGGGCTTGGTCGCAAAGGCGTTCTCATGCAGGGCCAGCGGCGCGGGGGCCAGATTGCCGGCAAAGTTAAGCGCACCCTCAGGCGTGTCGAACGAAGCCATAATGCGAGCGCACAGCCACCGCGGTAGACCCATCAGGCGCGACAGACGGACAAGACGGCGCTCGGATTCATCAACGTCGGACGCCGTGGCAAAGTCCTCAACGTTGTCCGCGACTTTATGCAGCACAGCATTGGCCAAACCGGCGGCAGACTTAGCTCCGCTGCGCACCAGCTCAACGCCCTGACTCACCGCAACGCGACCAGGCGTATGCAGATAAAGCATCTCGAAGGCCGAGATACGAAGTGCCATGCGAACACGCGGCGCAACCTTTTTAGGCTTATCGAGAAACTGATCGAGCAGCTCGTCCAAAATACCCTGCGTAGCGGCCACACCCAGCGCCAAGCGGGCGGCAAAAGCGGAATCGCGCTGGTCAATAGCTTTGGCCGATGCGCGAGAGGACAGCACGTCACGCGCATACATGCCGCGGCGATCGGCCTCCATTAGCACATCGAGCACAAGCTTGCGCGCGGAAGACAGCTTGCTCATGACAAAACACCCCAGATAAGATCGGCGCCTTGCAGCCCAGCAGCCCAAGCAGAAGCGGCCATGGCACGCTTGCCATCGGGCTTAACCTCAAGCAGTTCAACCGCACCATCGGAAAGACCAAGGAAAACACGCTTATTCTTAACGTCAACGCCGCCCTCGCCAAGCGAAACATCGGCCAGCGCAGCATCGAGCACACGCACGGTCTTGCCGGCAATCACGCAACGAGCGGGCGCGGTATCAGACGAGGCAAGCACATGACGAACGCAATCGAGCGCCGCCATCTGCGGATCCAGACGCATCTCCTGCTTAGGAATCTTGGCAGCATGGGTCACAAGCGACTCATCCTGCTCAGTCCAGACAGCCGAGCCATCGGCAAGCAAGGGAAGCGTATCGGCCAGCAACTTACCGCCCAGCTCACCAAGCTCCATCGTGAGCGCCTCGGCATGCTTACCGGCAACAGGCGTGGAAGCCTGAGCACAATAAGCACCAGTATCCACACCATGCCCAATGCGCATGATAGAAACGCCAGCAATCTCGTCACCAGCAAGAATGGCACGCTGAATAGGAGCAGCCCCACGCCAACGAGGCAGCAAGGACGCATGAACATTCACAATGCCGAGCGGCGCCATATGCAGCACCTCATCGGGCAAAATGCAGCCATAGGCAGCCACACAGAAAATGTCAGCCTGGGCAGCCTGAAGCGCCTCAACAACCTCAGGCGTCATACGATTAGCCTCAATAACCGGCAACCCCAGCTCAAGCGCCTTGGCCTTAACAGGAGAAGGCTCAAGCTTCTTACCGCGCCCACGAACAGCATCAGGACGAGTAACAACAAGCGCAATCTCGTTGCCAGCCGCAACAAGCGAAGTTAAAGAAGGCACAGCAAAATCGGGCGTACCCATAAACACAATACGCATAAAAGTTAGTCTCCTCTCAATAACGAGCCGAGACGGCTACAAAACAAAAGCGTTCCGGGTCGCAAACGCACCCAGTCGCAAGAACAGTTCAACAAGAACAAATATACCCAAAACCAAAGAAAGAGCCGCAATAAAAGCAGCTCTTCCAACAAAGCAATTATCAGCGAAGACGCCCCTCCCTGGCCCACGGCACCCGGGCGAGACAAGCAGCGTTAACGTAGTCCCCGGGGCACCCGCCTATATCGTCCCGCGCGCAGTTTCGCAGCGCAGCGAGAATGTTTGAGCACGGGATGATATAGGCGGGTGCCCCGGGGACGGACAAACCTACTCCGTCTCGCCCGGTCGAGCGCCGCGGGCCAGGGCGTCCTGGTACTCCTTGACGGCCTTGAGCCTCTGCATGGGCTTCAGTCGCTCGAACATGGTATTGCCGTGCAGGTGATCGATCTCGTGCTGCAGACAAACGCAGAACAGATCGCCCGTGGCCTCATAGCGAATCAGGTTGGCATCCAGGTCATACGCCTCGACGACAACGTGATCGGGACGCTCGATCTCACAGCTAATGCCCGGGATGGAAAGGCAGCCCTCGCTAAACGGCACCAGATGGTCGCTCTGCTCAACAATGACGGGGTTAATGAGCACGTAGGGGTCATAGTCGTTCTTGTCGCTGTAGTCGCAGTCGATGGTGACGAGCTGAATGAGCTCGCCGATCTGCGGAGCAGCCAGGCCGCAGCCACCGTTCTCGAACATTATCTTCTTCATCTTCTCGGCAAGCGCCTCGATCGCCGGGGTGATCTCCTCGATGACGGCGCACTCCTGGCGCAGACGAGGGTCGGGCGACAGTACGATTCCGTTGGCTTCCATGGCCATCCTTTCGGGTTGTTACATCAAATCATAGGCGTCGACGTCAACGCTCACGCTCACGCCGCGCACAGAGCCCACCTCTTTGAGGCAGGCGTCGATATCATCAGAGACATGGTACCCTACCGGCGACTTTACAAGCAGATGGAAGCGGTAACGGTCCTTGGCTCTCTCGATTACACATGAAGCCGGGCCCAGCACCTGAGGCACGGCGCTCCCCGCCCGCAAAAAGTCGGGCGCGGCGGCATGCCAGCGGCGCTTGAGGAGCTTCGCGATGCGGCCGATGTAGTCCTGCGCGTCGTCTCGGTTCGCCGACCATACCAAGATGTTGACCACGCGAACAAACGGCGGGTACAGCGCGTCGCGGCGCTGGTCCAGGTCGTAGTCGGTAAAAATCGAGCGGTCGTGCTCGGCGACGGCGCGGATGACCGGGTCCTCGGGCAGGTAGGTCTGGATGATAACCTCGCCGGGGCGATCGCCGCGGCCGGCGCGGCCCGCAACCTGCTCCAGCAGATCGTAGGCGCGCTCCCCTGCGCGAAAGTCGGGCAGCTTGAGGGCGAAGTCGGCATTGACCACGCCTACGAGCGTGACCTCGGGAAAATCGAGACCCTTTGCGATCATTTGGGTGCCCAGCAACACGGCACAATCCGCCGCATCAAACTGCTCGAGCAGCTTTTTGTGCGCATCCTTGCCGCGCGTGGAATCGGCATCCATGCGAATAATGGCGACATCCTCGGGAAGCATCTGATGCAGTGCGTCCTCGATCTGCTGCGTTCCCAGACCCATTTTTGCCAGGTAGCGACTGCCACATTTGGGGCATCGGCTCGTGGGCGCGGGATACGGCTGCACGCGCCAAGACGAACCGCAGGTGTGACATTGCAGCGTGTGCGTGCGCTCGTGATATGTAAGCGCGGTGGAGCAGTGATTGCAGGTGGGGACGCATCCGCACTCGCGGCACATCAAGAACGGCGCAAAGCCGCGGCGGTTGTGCAACAGCACGGCCTTCTCGCGGCGCTCGACCACACGCTCCAAGCCCTCCATCAAGGGTTTTGAGAACATGCAGCGGCTGCCGTGCGAGAACTCGCGGCGCAGGTCGGCAATGCGGACTGTCGGCAGCACGGCGTGTCCCGGGCGCTCGGGCATCTCGACGCGCGTCCAGGTGGCACCGTTATACGTGCCACGGCGGCAACGGTCGAGCGCTTCGGCAGAAGGCGTGGCCGAGCCCAACACGAGCGGGCAGCGGTAGCGCCGCGCCATCTCGGCCGCCACCTCGCGCGCGTGGTAGCGCGGACTGGAGCCCTGCTTATAGCTGGTCTCGTGCTCCTCGTCGATGATGATGAGGCCCAAGTCGCTGAGCGGGCAAAAGAGCGCCGAGCGGGCACCGACGACCACGCGGGCCGCACCGCTGGCGACCATATCCCACTGGTCCAGGCGCTCGCCGGCCGAAAGACGCGAATGGAACACGGCGACCGTCTCGCCAAAGCGCGAGCGAAAGCGGCCGACGGTCTGGGCCGTCAGCGAGATCTCGGGCACCAGCACGCAGGCCGAGCGGCCGGCCGCGAGCACGCGCTCAATCGCCGAAAGGTAAACCTCGGTTTTGCCGGAGCCGGTGACGCCGTCGACCAACACCACGTCGCCATGAGCGTCCAGACGGGCGCGCTCAATCTGCGCGAGTGCCTGTTGCTGGCCGTTGGTAAGGGAGACCGGCGCCTTGCCGCTTGCCGAGGACAGCGTGGTCTGCTCGCTGCAGCCACGCCACGCACGGCGCTCCTCCACCACCACGACGCCACGCTTTTCGAGCGCTTTAATGGTCGCCGACATGCTGTTATAGAGAAGGTTGAGGTCGCGCGTCGTGACCGGTCCGCACTGGAGCGCCTCGATGAGCTGGCGCTGACGGACCGCGGTCTTAGGCGGCGTGTAGTCAAAGCCTTCGGGCGTGAGCATGACCCAGCGGTTTTGGATAGGCTTGACGGCGGGGCGCTCAACCGACCATGCGCCGTCATCGCCCTTAACGACGCGAGGGCTGCCGCCCGGGGGCAAAAACAGGCGCAGGCACTCGGAAAGCGTCGCGACATACTCGCGGCTCATCCAGCGTGCGATGCGGGCAGCCTCGGCGGTAAAGAGCGGCTTGCTGAGGATAGACTCGATGGGCTTGATGCGCGCGGGATCGAGAGCGCCGTTGCCTTGCAGGTCGGCCAGCTCGGGCGCGATGTCGACGATGTAGCCCGCGGCCGCACGGTTGCCAAAATGGACCAGGACCGTAGAGCCGATCTGGGCATCGTTGACGAGTGACTGCGAGATGCTGTAGGCAAATGGCTCGGACAGCGCGCGGGTGGGAATGTCGAGGACCACGCTCGCGTAGGCGGCAGGGGGCTCGGGCACAGGCTCGGGCTTGGCCTGCTTGGCCGCGCGGGCATGCTTCACGGGAGCTTGCTCCGGTTCCGGCGAACCAAACAGCGACAGTTGTTGAGCCATACACCACCTTTAACGAACGGACCTGAAAGGGGTGGGACAAAATAATCAGTAGTGTTTGTCCCATGGCCGATACGAGTGTCGAGCTTGTTGCGTCGCTCGAACACGGGACAAACACTACTGATTATTTTGTCCCAGCAACCCACTCATCGGTACAGAAACAAGAGCCCCGCTCGGGTGAACGGGGCTCGGATACATGCGTTTGCGCGTCTATTACAGCGCCATCGTGCGCGCGCGGTCGATGCGCGCCAAGCAGTCGTCGCGGCCGACGAGCGCCATGGTCTCGCCCAGCGGGGGGCTCACCATGTTGCCGCAGACGGCGACGCGCACGGCCTGGAACACCACGCGCTTCTTAAGGTCCATCTGCTCGGGCAGCGGCTCAAGCGCGGCGTCGATGTTGGCAGCCGTCCACTCGTTCACGCCCTCGAGAGCGGCCTTGGCGGCATCCAGAATGGCGCCCATGCCTTCCTTGGCCAAGCCCTTGTTGACGGACTTCTCGTCATACTCGAGCGTCTCGGCCGTAGCAAAGATGGGAGCGGCGACGGTCACGGCGTCGGCCGGCATCTTGGTGCGCGGTTTAACGATGGCAGCGAGCGCGTCGATCCAATCCTCGCCGTACTCGACATTACCCTCGATGAGACCCGCCTCGTGCAGTTCGGGGACCATGATCTCGTCGGCAAACTGAGCATCGGACATGCCGTTGATGTACTCAGCGTTGACCCAATCGAGCTTCTTGGGGTCGAAGGTCGCCGGGTTCTTGGAGATGCGGTCGAGCGAGAACTTGCTGGCCAGGACATCGCGCGGGATGATCGTGGTCTCGCCGTCGAGCGACCAGCCGAGCAGCGCCAGGTAGTTGACGAAGGCGTCGGACAGGTAGCCGGCGTCGCGGTACTCCTCCACCGAGGTGGCGCCGTGGCGCTTGGAGAGCTTCTTGCCGTCGGCACCCAAGATCATGGAGATGTGGGCGAACGTAGGCACGGGCGCGCCGAGGGCCTCGTAGACCATGACCTGACGCGGGGTGTTGGACAAGTGGTCGTCGCCGCGGATGACGTGGGTGATCTTCATCATGGCGTCGTCGACGACGGTCGCGAAGTTGTACGTGGGCGTGCCGTCGGAACGGAAGATGACAAAGTCGTCGAGCTCCTTGGCATCAAAGGTCACCTCGCCGTGGACGGCATCGTGGATGACGACGTCTCCGCGGTCCTCGGGCACCTTGATGCGCAGGACATAGGACTCGCCGGCCTCGATGCGACGGCGGACCTCCTCGGGATCAAGATTGCGGCAACGGCGCTGATAGCCCTGGAAGGGGTCCTTGCGCTCCTGCGCGGCCTTGCGGTCGGCGTCGAGCTGCTCCTTGGTGCAGAAGCAGGGATAGGCCTTGCCCTCGTCCCAAAGCTTCTGGGCGGCCTGCTTGTACAGGTCCAGGCGCTCGGTCTGGGCGTAGGGGCCAAAATCGCCGCCCACCTCGGGACCCTCGTCCCAGTCCAGGCCCAGCCAACGCATGGCGCGCAGGATGATCTGCGTGTTCTCGTCGGTAGAGCGGGTGGGGTCGGTGTCGTCGATGCGCAGGATGAACGTGCCGCCGTTAGCACGGGCGAAAGCCCAGTTATAGATAGCGGTGCGGGCGCCGCCAATGTGCAGCTTGCCCGTCGGTGAGGGTGCAAAGCGGACGCGAACGTCTGATGCCATGGAAATCTCCTCGATTGCAGGATGGATGTCTAACCGCACCAGTATAAAGCATCAAAGCAACCTCCGCACAAAGGGCACCGACTCACTCATTGGGGACAGACTTAAATGACCAGTCTTTGGCAACCTGTTGGCATTTAGGTAAGGGTAGTCATTTAAGTCTGTCCCCAATGAGTAGGTGCGGAAAGGGTGTGAATGTTTGATTTACGCGCTATGATGTGCCCTTGCATAGAGAGCCTGGCGGAATGGTAACGGTCGCCGGGACACGTTTTTGAAAGGACAATCATGTCAGAAGAACTTCGTTCCATCCCACCCCAAAACGGGTCCTTCGTATTTACGTCGGAGTCGGTGACCGAAGGTCATCCCGATAAGATCGCTGACCAGATCAGCGACGCCGTCCTCGACGCAATCCTCGCCAAAGAAATAGAGCTCCAGGAGCAGGGCTACATCGCCCCCAACGGCGTGCCGGCCAACGTGGAGAACGTCCGCTGCGCCTGCGAGACCCTCGTGACCACCGGCACCGTCATCGTCGCCGGCGAGATTCGCACCCAGGCCTACGTCGACGTACAGGAAATCGCCCGCGGTGTTATCCGCCGCATTGGCTACAACCGTGCCAAGTTCGGTTTTGACTGCGACACCTGCGGCGTTATGAGCCTCATCCACGAACAGTCACCCGATATCGCCCAGGGCGTTGACGAGTCCTTCGAGACCCAGACCGGCGCTACCACCGACCCGATCGACCTGATCGGTGCCGGCGACCAGGGCATGATGTTCGGTTATGCCTCCAACGAGACCAAGACCCTCATGCCCATGCCACACTACCTGGCAAGCCGCCTGGCCGAGCGCCTGGCCGCCGTGCGTCACGACGGTACCCTCGCCTATCTGCGTCCCGACGGCAAGACCCAGGTCACCGTGCGCTACGAGGAAGGCAAGCCCGTCGAGGTCACGACCATCGTCATCTCCACGCAGCACGCCGCCGAGATCGAGGACATGGGCAAGATCAAGGCCGACCTCATCGAGCACGTCATCACCCCGGTCATGGCCGCTGAGAACATGCCGTGGGACAACGCGGACATCTACGTGAACCCCACCGGTCGCTTTGTCGTGGGCGGCCCCATGGGCGACACGGGCCTCACCGGCCGCAAGATCATCGTCGACACCTACGGCGGCTACGGCCGTCACGGCGGCGGTGCCTTTAGCGGCAAGGACTGCACCAAGGTCGACCGCTCCGCCGCGTATGCCGCGCGCTGGGTCGCCAAGAACGTGGTCGCCGCCGGCCTGGCCGACCGCTGCGAAGTCGAGCTTGCTTACGCCATCGGCGTTTCCAAGCCCCTTTCAATCATGGTCGACACCTTCGGTACCGCTAAGGTCGCCGAGGACAAGATCGTTGAGGCCGTAGAGAAGACCTTCGACCTGCGCCCGGGCGCAATCATCCGCGACCTAGACCTGCGTCGCCCCATCTACGAGAAAACAGCAGCCTACGGTCACTTCGGCCGAGAAGACGCCGACTTCACCTGGGAAAAAACCGACCGAGTCGAAGAACTCAAAGCAGCCTGCGGCCTGTAAGCTAGCGGCAAAAGCTACAGCCAAATCGAAACGCACCAAAAGAGGTACCGGACCAACCGGTACCTCTTTTTTATTAACCGGTGGTGAAGATGAGCCGACCTGGGACGCAGAATAGGTCACCAGCTCATGAATTTTGCAGCACGAGCGCCTCTACCATGTATCCTTAGTCCCGAGGGGCGGGGCATAAGGT
>DBFCNY010000208.1:0-4279 GCA_048298285.1 Collinsella sp. | reverse complement strand
GGTCATAACGCCATGGCTGGTGGAAATAATGGCGGTACCAAGGCCACCGCGGACGCGGGGCATGTCGGCAACGCCGGTGTACTTACGCAGGCCCGGCTTGGAAATGCGGCGGATGCCGTTGATGACCTTAGCCTTCTTGGGACCATACTTAAGCGTGATGTGCAGAGTCTTCTGGGGAACGGTGTCCTCGACATCGTAGCCCTCGATGTAGCCCTCCTCGTGCAGAACACGAGCGATCTCGACGAGCTTCTTGCTGCTCGGCATGGAGACCGTGGCCTTGTTCACAGAGTTAGCGTTACGGATGCGCGTAAGCATATCTGCGATCGGGTCTGTAAGGTTCATACAGATTCTCCTTCGTTCTTGATGAACACGTGCTCTTGGTTCTTCGCCGCCCTTAACGGCAAAGCCTTTTTAGCGCGTTTTCCCTGTTCCAAACTGATGCTTGAAACGCTGGTAGTGACTTACCAGCTGGCCTTCTTAACGCCGGGAAGCTCGCCCTTGAGTGCAAGCTCGCGGAAGCAGACACGGCACAGGCCGAACTTGCGGTACACAGAGTGCGGACGGCCGCAGCGCTGGCAGCGCGTGTACTCACGAGTAGAGAACTTCTGCTTGCGATTGCACTTGACGATCATCGATGTCTTAGCCACTTATATCCTCCTCACATAGAGTATTGTTCGCCCCAAGCGCCGCCCCCTTCTGGGAACGGCGCTCATAGGGCAGGTGAACCTATTTCTTGAACGGGAAACCGAAGGCGTCCAGAAGGGCCTTGGCCTCCTCATCGGTGTTGGCGGTGGTCACGAAAGTGATGTCCATACCACGCTGGTGATCGACGGAGTCGAAGTCGATCTCGGGGAAGATGAGCTGCTCGGTGACGCCCATGGAGAAGTTACCACGGCCGTCGAAGCTCTTGGCGGAGATGCCGCGGAAGTCGCGGATACGGGGGATCGCGACGGAGGTCAGACGATCGAAGAACTCCCACATACGGTCGCCACGCAGGGTAACCTTGCAGCCGATCGGCATACCAGCGCGCAGGCGGAAGGTAGCGATGGACTTGCGGGCACGGGTGATCATCGGCTGCTGACCGGTGATGGCGCGCAGGTCGCGCACGGCACCGTCGATGGCCTTGGAATCGGTAGCGGCCTCGCCGACACCCATGTTCACGACGATCTTCTCAAACTTGGGGATCATCATGACGTTCTCGTACTGGAACTTGTCCTGAAGCTGCTGCTTGACCTCGTTGTTGTACTTGGTCTTCAGACGCGGCACATACTTCTCTTCTGCCATTGTTCACTCCTTCTTGGGGTTTTAAGCACGGGGCTTGGCCACGATGGGTTGTCCTCGTGCCTCCTGGCTGCATCCGCGCCGCTCATGGCATTTCGCGGTTTGGACTCGGCGCAGCAGGAGCCGACAAAACAATCGGTACTATACGCGCATCGGGAGCGTATTTCCAGAAAAACCTCGTCTGCCTGCACAACTCCACAACTCCCCCGCACAAATGGGTCCCAACAAGCAGTTGCGGTGAAATAGGGACTGTTGGGCGGCCTAACAGGCTTAAACAATCCGTATTTCACCGCAACTTATTGGTGGGGATGCGATTAGCGCTTGCGGGGGACGAGTTTGGTGCGTCGCAGGTGGATCATCTCGGCGGCGATGGAGATGGCGATCTCCTCGGGGTCCTCGGCCTCGATGGCGACGCCGATCGGAAGGTGCAGCTCGTCGATCTGGTCCTGCGTAAAGCCTTCCTGCTCCAGGCGGGCACGCACAAAGGCCGTCTTGCGGCGCGAACCCAGACAGCCCAGGTAGGCAGGCTTGGCGCGCATGGCCTGAATCACCACGTCGATATCGGACTTGTGACCCGCCGTGGCGACGACCACCAGGTCGCGCGGGCCGATGGGGCACTGCTTGCTCAGGCTCTTGTAGTCGACCAGACGACGGTCGTAGACACCGGGCACCCAATCGGGGGTCAGCGTGCCGGGGCGGTCGTCGCACGCCACGACGGCAAAGCCCGCCGCCATGAGCACCCGCGCCGTCGCGGCGCCCACGTGGCCGCAGCCAAAGATATAGGTCAGGCCCTCGGGGCAGAGCGTCTCGATGTGCGCGGGAGGAATCTCGGAGGCGGCGTTAGTGTAGGTGACGTTACTCCCCTCCTCCACCAGTGAAAGCCCGGGGCAGCCCGCAATGGTATGGCGCGATGCCTCGCCATGGTACTCGGCCACATCGCCCTCGAGCGCGCTCGCGATAAACGGCTCAAAGTCGATGACGAAGTCGCCGATGCGCCGATAGGCCAAGACGTCGGCAACCGACTGGAGCAACGGTACCTTGGTCGCGTCCAGGTGCAGATAGCACAGGCAGATGGCTCCGCCGCAGATCATGCCGGTATCGGAGTTCTCGCCGCCCATGGTGTAGCGGACCAGACGCGACTGTCCCGCGCTCAGGAGTTCGCGCGCCTCATCCAGCGCAAAGAGCTCAATCTTGCCGCCGCCGATAGTGCCCGCCTGGCCACCGTCGGCAAAGACGGCCATCCAGGCGCCCACGCCGCGCGGCGACGACCCCGCCGTGCCGGCCACGACCACGAGCTCGCACGTCTCGCCAGCACGCAGGGCGGCAAGCTCAGCATTCACCACATCGAGCTTTTCCATTGCAATTTCCTATCCCTGGAATACACCGGTGAGCATGGCGAGTGCCTCGAGCACACCGCCGCCGACCGACGTCGCCTTGTCCGAAATGTAGTTGATATAGCTGGCATCGCCGCGCGGATCGACATCGGCGCATTTAAAGCCCTCAGTCACCTGCACGCCGTTCGCCAAAAGCCCGCGCAGACAGCCATCGATCTGCGTGCACATGGGCGAATCGCCCGCGTAGCCAATCACGTCTCCGGCGCTCACGATGTCGCCGATCGCGCGGTCGGACCGAAACACGCCGGCGGCGGGGCTGTGGATAACGCGCTCTCTGCCATAGCCAGCGATAATGCCCGGCACGCCCGTGTTGGGTTGGGGCGAACCCTGGGTAATGACACGGCCCAGGAAATGCCCGCGCATGGTTTCGACCACGGCGTCGCAGTCAACCGGCGCGGTAAAGCCCGGCCCCACGGCGATGACGGCAGGCGCCATGTCGCGCGTGGTACCCAGGTTGCGCTTAGCCAGAATCGCGTCGACCACGGCAGCGGGTTTCAGCTCGCCGAGCATCTTGGCCTGGGGGTCCACCACAACGGCGACGTCTCCAGCCTCGGTAATTGCAAGCGCCTCTGCCGGCGTCTGTGCCAAGCGAGCGCGAATGCCCTCGACCTCGACCTCGCCCAAGCGAATAGCCTCGCAAAAACTGATTGTGCGGCGGATGCACGTGGGAACCGCGATATCGGCCATAACGACCGACACGCCGGCGCGCACCAAACGGGCGGCGACACCCGTGGCGATATCGCCGGCGCCGCGAACATAAACGAGCATTCCCGGGGCACCTCCCTGTGCTACGGTTTGAGCAGAGCAAAAGCGGTTCGACCGCTACTCTGATGATTATTTATTATCACAGTATTATACGGCGGTGAACAGATGGAAACGGTTAGCGGCAATCTTGCCTCGGCGCTCAGGATCGAGCCGGGCATTACCGCGATTATCGGCAGCGGCGGCAAGTCGACGTTGCTGAAGACGCTGGGTCTCGAGCTCATGCGCGCTGGCGGCCGCGTGCTCCTCTGCACCACCACGCGCATGTTCCCCGTCGCCGGTGTGCCGTGGGACGGGTCGGGCCGTCGCCTGGACGCCGCGCCTTGGAAGCCGGGTGCTCCACACGCCCTAGGCTGCACCTGCGAGGCCTGCGCGGGGCTTGTGCGGGGAAGCATCTGCCAGGCAGGCGTCTTGGACCCCCAGACGGGCAAGCTCTCCTCCCCTGCCGAGCCGCTCGACCAGCTGGCGCAGCGCTTTGACTACGTCCTGGCCGAGGCGGATGGCAGCAAGCGGCTCCCGCTCAAGGCGCACGCCCCGTGGGAGCCGGTCGTTCCCGCCGGCACGGTCAACGTCATCTGGCTCGTCGGCGCCTCGGGACTCAGCAAGCCCATCAACGAAGCCGTCCACCGCCCCGAGCTCTTCTGCGAGCGCTGCGGCTGCGAGCCCACCGACATCGCCACACCCGAGCGCGTCGCCCAGGTGCTCAATGCCGAGACGCAGGCGCTGGGACTCAGCACCGCACGCGTCATGCTCAACCAAGTCGACACGCTCAGCGACCCCACGATGGCCGACCGCTTCGAGGCAGCCCTCGGCCGCCCCCTCGTCGCCACCAGCCTCAAGTA